>CAYMWZ010000026.1:0-17858 GCA_964394385.1 uncultured Nitrospinaceae bacterium
TACACCGCCTTCCCCTTATTTACACACCCTTTGAAGGTACCTCTCCGCAGAAGAAGCACATGGCAAATCTCCTCTGGCTTCACAATCGTTTCAAGAGCCTGTCGCGACGGCCCTCACCTCGCTTTCGAGAATATAGACCCTTCCCCTGGGGGAAGAGTCAAGGACAAATTTTGCGCTTTCGGATGGTCAACGTCACCTCTTCCTCTTTCCAATCTCTTGGATGGAAATCATTTGGGAGACGTCCCCCAAGCAGCTGCAAAAGCCCTGGCTGTGGTCGGAGAGGGGGCGGCGGTCGATATCCGCCAGCTCGCTCTTGAGCTGGGAGCGCAGGTTCGAGAGGAGCTCGATCTGGGCGTCCAGCTCCCCAAGGCGCTCGCGCATGACCTTCTTCAAGGCTGGCCGCGTCATGGCGCAAGAGGTATCCGGCCAGCAGCTCAGAAGGTCCGATATCTGGCGAAGCGAGATCCCCAGCTCCTTGGCCCGCCGGATGAAGAGGAGGCGCTTCACGTCCGCCTCCTCGTACTCCCGAAAGCCGCCCTCCGTCCGGGGGCGGGGAGCCAAAAGCCCCCTCTCCTCGTAGTAGCGGACCGCCTTGGGCGAAAGCCCCGCCGCCTTGGCCACCTTTCCGATGGAGAGCTTGTTTCCCACAAAAACCTCCTCTGTCTTCCAATCTAAACCCTTCCCCTAAGGGGAGAGTCAAGGCCCTGTTCCCCGGGTTTTGAGGAAATTTGAAACGGAAAAAAGGCCGAGGGATCCTATGGTGCTTGCCCTTGTCCGGGCGAGAAACCCTCAAAAAAACCTTGACTTTCCAGTCGAATGGAAAATGTAGATTCACGTGAAGGGAGGAGGCGGAGGCACACAAACAGCGCCATGCGCCCCCAAACGTCCGCCAAAACCCGCCTGATACTTGCAGGAACACAAGCCCTCCTGGCCGCCGCGCTGGGAATGTCGGCGACCGCCCATGCAGCCCCCATCTTCGGCCAGAGTCCACGCACCCAGTTCTTCCTGGGAACGGCGGTTCGCTCCTTCGGCCTCTTTCAGAGAAGCTCGGGAGGGGGGAACGACCTGGAAGTGTGGACGGCGCCGCTCATCGGGTCCTACGCCTTCGGGACCGACGCCACGCTGACCCTGGCCGTGCCCTACGTGAGCAAGCGCTTCGAGACCCCGACCAAAACCTTTACGGCCGATGGCGTAGGGGACACCCAGCTAATCGGCAAATACACCTTCTTCCGGAAGGATGAACCCTTCAGCCGGCTCCAGGCGGCCGCCCTGGGAGGCCTCAAGCTCCCCACCGGCTCCAACTCCAAGGGCCCGGGGATCACCGAGATGCCCCCCCTCCAATTGGGCTCAGGCTCCCTGGACGTGATCCTGGGAGGGGCGGCCGGCCACGCCACCCGGAACTGGAGCTTCGAGGGGGCCCTCACCTACAAGATCAACACCGAGGCCGACGGCTTCCGGTTCGGGAACGCGCTCATCTACGATCTTTATGCCGCCTATCAGACCTACCCCAACTGGCCGACGCCGGGGCTCTCGCAGCTCAACTTCAGCCTGGAGCTAAACGGAGTGACCACCGAGGAGAACGAGGTCAACAACCGGAAGGTCCGCACGAGCGGGGGCACCGCCCTCTTTCTCTCCCCGGGCATCCAATACATCCTTTCCGGGAATCTCCTGGTGGAAGCGGGTGTTCAAATTCCGATCGTGCGGGACTTCGACCGGGGCCAACTGAAGCCGGACTACAACGTGCTCTTCGGCTTCCGGTATTTGTTTTGAACCGATGTCGCCAACATCCATAGGGAAAGGAGCTACACTCATGGGAACCAAGGCCGCGCGCTTGAGCCTGATCACCCTGATGTTTCTTGTCCTGACCTCAGGGATTGTGAGCGTCCCCCGCGCCTACGCCGAATTCGCGAAGGTGCGGTTGGGCGTGAGCGGGATGATATGACCCATATGAGCGTATGGGGTCAACAAGGCCCTCTCCCGCCTGGACGGCGTGGACAAAGTAGATGTGAGCCTCATGAACGCCTGGGCCGACATCCGGCTCAAGGCGGGTGCCCCTTTGAACGTCCCCCAGCTCCGCGAAGCCGTGGTGAAGGCCGGTTTCACCCCCACATGGGTGGAATTTGAGGCTGTGGGGCAACTCGTCCAGCGGAACGGACGCCCGGGCTTCAAGGTGAAGGGAGTCGATCAGGTCATCCTCTTGGAGGAGACGGAAAAGCTCGCCCAGCTCCGCAGGAAAGCCCCAGGCAAGGAAGTCACCCTCAAGGCCGTCATCCCGGAGAAGAAGGAGACCGCCCAAATCAAGGAATTTCGAGCGTAGTAGCCCGGGAGAGGCTGAATGGAAAATCTCGCATGGGAGAGCTTGTTCTTCGCCTACGCCCTCGCGCGCCACATGGTCGTCATGATGTACTGGGTGTGGGTGCCGGGATTCATCGTGTCGGCCGTGGTGGCCTTGCGCTGGCGCGAGGCGGCCGCCGCGGCAGTCCGGCAGAACGCGCGTGGGGGAATGTCCCCCGTTCTCTGGGGGGTGCTTTTGGGGATCACGTCAAGCCCTCACCGGCGCAAAAGTCTCAACGCCCTCCTCGAGCTTCTGCGGGAAGGCGTTTCTCCCGCAGGCGCATTCGCCGCGTATCTGGCGAGCCGGAATTTGGTGCCCTATTTCCTGGTCGTCTGGATGCTCCTCCTCGGGTTGGAATTCGCCGTGGGGCAGGTCATCGGCGCCCTGGCCATGATCGTCCTGGTGGCCGCCGGCCTCCCATACGCAATCCCGGAAGAGGCGGGAAGACGACCACTGCCCCTCCGCGAGGCGGGTAGCGCATCCATTCATGTAGTCCAGGGCGAAACATCCTTCCGGGAACTGCTCCTGCGCACGAAAGGATGGGGAAAGATTCTCAAGCACATCGGGGGCGAGACCCTTGGCTTTGCCGTGCCTTTGGCGGCGGGCATTCTGGCCGGAGGATTCATCTTGGCGGCTGGCCTCCGGCCCTGGTGCGTCGAGCTGGAGTCTTTGGGGGGTGGGGGGACAGTGAGCGACTTCCTCAACGCCCTCATCGGCCCAGGCTTCTCACTGGTCGCCGCCGTGGGCCCGATGGGGAGCCTGCCCGTGGCCTCCAGTCTTTTTAAGGCGTACGCGCTGGGCTATCCCGGCCTGGTGGCCTTCGTCCTGGCGGGGGCCATCAAGCCACAGGATATCGTGGCGTTCCGCCGCGCCTTTAGTTCAGGCGCGGCGCTCAGGCTGGCGGCCCTCCTCTACCTATCAGCGGGCGCCGGGGGGCTTGCCGCCACGGCCGTCTTTGCCCTCTTCGGCTTCCGGCCGGGCCATGTTCCCCTCTTCAGGGAACTCGTCGACGCGATCATCATGCGGGTCGTGCCAGGAATGGGAGGGATGTGAGGGGCAGTGCCCTCCCCCTTATGCCCTCCCCCCCTCCTCGCGCACCCTTCGGATGCGCTCCCCCAGGGGGGGATGGGCATGGAAGAGCGCCACCACCCACCGGGGCGGAGCCGGGTCCGCCAGATTTTTCTCGCAGAGCTTGGCCAGGGCCCGCGCCAGCCCCTCCCCGCCCCCCGCGTGGCGCACCGCGAAGCGGTCGCACCAACGCTCGAGCCGCCGCGCATGGGCGAGCAGGAAGGGCGAGAGCACCGCCCCCCATGCGGTGAAGAGAAGCCAGAGGAAGGCGAGGGCGGCCGGCTCCCCCGCCGGAAGAGGGGCGAGGCCCGCCCAGGCAACGAGCCCGGGCCGGTCCAGCAGCTCTTGCGCCAGATAGAACCCCACGGCGAGCATCGCCGCGCGGAGGAGGAGTAGCCGCGGGATGTGGCGGCCCACGTGGTGCGCGATCTCGTGGGCGAGCACCGCCTCGATCTCCTCGGGCGCGTACTCCAGCAAGGTGTCCGAGAGCACCACGCGCCGCGAGGGACCCCAGCCCACCAAGGCGGCGTTGGCCGTCCGGCTCTTCCGGCTGAGATCCATCTCCCACACCCCGCCCGCCATCCGCGCCCCCGTCCGGCGGAGGAGGCCCTCCAGCCGCTCGCGCAGGGCGGGGTCGGAGAGGGGCTTGAAGCGGAAAAAGAGGGGGGCCAAGACCACTGGCGCGAGGAGGGCCAGGGTGGCGCCGAGGGCGGTCCCCAGGGCGGCGGCGATCCACCACCAGTCCCCGGGCCGGGAGGCCATGAGGGCGAGGAGGGCTCCCGCGGCGGGGCACCCGATGAGAAGGAGGAGAGCGAGGCCCTTCGCCCGGTCGAGGAGCCAGCCGCCCAGGGCCTCGTTGGAGAGCCCCTCCGAATGGGGGAGACGGAAGCTGCCGAGATAGTCCAGGGGAAGGGCGGCCGCGCGCCGGGCGGCGGCCAGGAGGGCAAAATAGATCGCCCCGGCCAGGAGGAGGGAGCCTCCCGGAAGGGGCCACCCCCCCCTCGGCGCCAGGGCGAGGAGGGCCGCCGTCACGGCGAACTCGGCCGCTGAGGCGAGGAGATCCAGCCCCAGGCGCCGCATCTGGTAGCGGCGCGCCCGGGCGACGTGCTCCGGGGTCCAGGATTTGGTCTCCACTCCATCTCCTTGAGGAGATGCGAAAATCCGTGCGCGCAGGGCCGGGGGAGAAACCCGCCTCCGGGCCGGGCGAATCCTTGGCAACTCCCGCAGGGGTATGCAACAATAATATACAATTTCACGATCGTGGTCGCTGGGGGCGTGGCTGGGTGCCCGCCCCCAAACGCGGACCGTCTCCCGCAACCGGAAAGGGGCCAAGAGGTGGAGCAAAAGGTCGAATCTCCCGCCGCGGGGACCGAGGCTCAGCTTCCCAAGGTCGTCTTCCACTCTCCGGCGCTTGAGCTCGCGGAGTGGCGGGGGGTCCTGCATGACCACGGGATCTCCCTGGAAGAAGCCTCCTCCCTCGACGCGATCACACCCGCTTCCGGAGCCTTGAACGTCATCCTCCTGGACGAGCACATCGCCGGAGCGGACGGGCCTAGCAAGCTGGCCCGGTTCTCGACCGAGGATACTCCCGCCTCGATCATTGTGGTCACCTCCCCGCAGCGCCGCTTCAACCAAGATAGGGTGTCCTCGGAGGTGGTCTCGGGCGTCCTCCAGCAGCCCTTCAACCAGGTCGCCCTCCTTCTCGCCCTGCGGGGGGCCTTTCAGCACGCGGCCCTCCAGCGCGCAGCCCACTGGGAGCGGAGGCAACGCGACCTTCTCTCCCGGAATCTCGAAAAGCTGACCCAAATCGGCATCGCCCTCTCCGCTGAGCAAAACCACCACCGGCTCCTCGACATGATCTTGACCCATAGCCGGGAGCTCTCGAACGCCGACGCGGGCAGCCTCTACCTCGTCGAGGAATCCGAGGACGGCAAGAAAAACCTGCGCTTCATGCACACCCAGAACGACTCGAAGCGCATCCCCTTCAAGCAGTTCGTGATGCCCGCCACGAAGGCCAGCATCTCCGGCTACGTCGCGGTGACGGGAGAAACCCTCAACATCCCGGACGTCTACCACCTCCCCGAGGGGGTCGAGTACGGGTTCAACAAGTCCTTCGACCAGAGCGTGGGATACCGGAGCAAATCCATGCTCGTCGTCCCCATGCGGGACCACCAAAACGAGATCACGGGCGTCCTCCAGCTCATCAACGCCAAGCCCTCCGTCGAGATCCGCATTTCGGACCCCGAGGCGGCCGAGCGGCACGTGATCCCCTTCCTCCCGGCGCTGGAGCAGCTCATCGCCTCCCTCGCCAGCCAGGCGGCCGTGGCCCTCGAGAACAGCATGCTGCTCGAGAGCATCGTGCGCACCTTCGAGGGGCTGGTGAAGGCCTCCGTACACGCGATCGAGCAGCGCGACCCGACCACCTCGGGCCACTCCGAGCGGGTGACGGAGCTCACCTGCACCCTAGCGCAGGCGCTGAGCGAGACAAAGGAGGGGCGATACGCGGACGTCTCATTCACCGAGGAGCAGATGCGTGAGCTCCGCTACGCGGGGCTGCTCCACGACTTCGGCAAAATCGGGGTGCGGGAGCACGTCCTCGTCAAGGCGAACAAGCTCTACCCGATGGAGTTGGAAGTGGTGAAGAGCCGCTTCGCCCTCATCAAGCGCACCATCCAGAGCGAATACCAGGAGAAGATGCTCCAGCGCGCGCTCGATGGAAATACCGAGGAGGTAGAAAAGCTCCGCGAAGAGATGAACGCGCGCCTCGCCGAGACGGACTCCCTGCTCGAGTTCATCCTCCGCTCGGACGTGCCCACCATGATGGAAGACGGGGCTTTCGACGACCTGATGAAGCTCGGCGGCACCACCTACCGCGACCTCGACGGCACCGAAAAACCCTACCTCACGCCCTACGAGCTCAAGTGCCTCTCCCTCCGGCGCGGCAACCTGACCCCGGAGGAGCGCAAGGAGATCGAGTCGCACGTCTCCCACAGCTACAACTTCCTCGTCCAGATTCCCTGGACGAGGAACCTCCGCGGGATCCCGGAGATCGCCCACGGCCACCACGAGAAGATCAACGGGAAGGGCTACCCCCGAGGCTTGAAGGAGGAGGAGATCGTACTCCAGGCGAAGATAATGTGCGTGTGCGACATCTTCGACGCCCTCACCGCCTCGGACCGTCCCTACAAAAAGGCGGCCCCCCTCGAAAAAGCCATCCAGATCCTCAAGTTCGAGGTGAAGGACCAGCATCTCGATCCGGAGCTGGTGGACATCTTCGTCAAGAAGAAGGTCTATCGGGCGGTCGAGGCCTTCCGCGAGGCCGACTACGCCGAGCCCGCCTCCTAGGGGAGGCGCTCATCCCCTTGAGGTGTTCGTGTCCCGCCGGTTCATCGACCTGAGGAGCGACACCGCAACCCACCCCACCCCCGCCATGCGGGAGGCCATGTCGCGGGCCGAGGTGGGTGACGACGCCCTGGGCGAAGACCCCACCGTCTGCGCCCTCCTCGAGCGCGCCACCGCCCTCTTCGGAAAGGAAGCCGGTCTCTTCGTTCCCTCTGGCACCCAGGCCAACCAGATCGCGATCAAGACATACACCCAGCCCGGAGAGGAGGTCATCGCCGACGCGCACTGCCATCCCTTCCGGAACGAGCAGGCGGCCGGCGCCCTGATCTCGGGCGTGCAGTTTGCCCTCATCGAGGCCGACCGCGGGGTCTACTCCCGGAAGGAGGCCGAGGCGGCGCTGCGCCCCAAGGGGCGGAACCACCCCCGGAGCGCCATCCTTTGGGTCGAGAACACCCACAACGCGGGCGGGGGGCAGGTCTTCCCTCTCGCGCGGCTGGATGAGCTGCGCGCCCTCTCCCTGGAGTGGGAGATCCCCCTCCACATCGACGGCGCCCGCATCTTCAATGCCGTCGTCGCCTCGGGGATCGCGCCCATCGAGTGGGGGCGGCGGTGCGACTCGATCTGCTTTTGCCTCTCGAAGGGCCTCGGCTGCCCGGTGGGGTCGCTGCTCATGGGCACAAGGGAGTTCATCCAGAACGCCCGCCGGATCCGGAAAATCCTCGGCGGCGCGTGGCGCCAGGCCGGCATCCTCGCGGCGGCGGGCCTCTACGCCCTCGATCACCACGTCGAGCGCCTGGCCGAGGACCACGCCAACGCCCAGCGCTTCGCCGAGCTCACCTCCGGAGTCCCCGGCGTCCGCCAGGTCTACGAGACCACACCCACCAACATCGTCTTCCTGGACTTGGCCGAGTCGGGGAAGACGGCGGAGGAGGTGAGCGCCCGCCTGATGGACCGCGGCGTCTCCCTCTCCCTCCCGGGAAAGACCACCCTCCGGGCGGTGACCCACTTGGACATCTCCCGCGAAGATGTGGACCGGGCGGCCCAAGCCCTGGCCGAGGCGGTTGCGTGAGCGGGCGCGCCCGGGTCACCGTCCTCGGCTGCGGCACCTCGACCGGAGTACCCTCCATCGGGTGCGTGGACCCGGTCTGCCTCTCGGACGACCCGCGCAACAAGCGCCTGCGGCCGAGCATCCTCATCGAAAATGAGGAGGCCGGCCTCCTCGTCGACTCGGGGCCTGACCTCAGGGAGCAGGCGCTGCGGCACAACGTGCGCCGCGTCGACGCCGTCATCTACACCCACTACCATGCCGACCACACCCACGGCATCGACGACCTGCGGGTCTTCAACTTCCTCATGCGCAAGCCGATTCCTTGCTACGCCTACCCGAATACGGCGGAGGTGATGCGCCGCAACTTCAGCTACATCTTCGGCGGGGATACTGCCTACGCCGGCTTCAAGCCCCAGCTCACCCTCCACGAGGTGGAGGCGGAACCCTTCGGGGCAGGCGGCTTTCACGTGCAGCCCTTCGACCTTGATCACGGGGGACTCCGCGTGATGGGCCTCCGCCTCGGCGACTTCGCCTACGCGACCGACTGCAACGGCATCCCTCCCCCCTCCATGAAAATCCTCCGGGGGGTGCGGGTGCTCATCCTCGACGCCCTGAGGCACAGGGAGCATCCTTCCCACTTCACCGTGGCCCAGGCGCTCGAGATCGTCAAAACCCTCCGGCCCGAGCGCACCTACTTCACCCACACGACCTACGAACTCGAATACCACGCGACGAACCGAAACCTGCCGGAAGGGGTTGAGATGGCCTACGACGGGCTCGCCTTCGAAATTCACCTCTAACGAGAGGCTCAGCCGGCCCCGCGATCCTCGTGATCCTCCGCGTCCGCACGCGAAAGAGGGCGAGCCTCCAACTCGCGCCGGATGACGGCGGGGACGAGGTCGAAGTAGAGGCGGTAGCCGGCGAAGAAATAGGAGATCGAGGTCACCATGATGGCCGCCTGAAGGATGAGCTGGCCAAAGAGGCCCGCCCCGAAGAAACCGTGGACGATTTGCCAGACCGCGAACCACACGAGCAGATAGAGCAGCACGAGCAGCACGATCTGGCGCTCTCCTCCCGCGGAGACCTCCCCCGCCCGGCGAAAGGAGGCCGCAAACCCATCCCCGTGAAGGAGGGCGGCCAAAGAGCAGAAATAGAACCGGACGGCGGGTGCGATGACGAGGAAGGCCGTCAGCGAGAAGGCGAAGGGAAGAGACAGGGGCCCCTCCCCGAACAGGAGGCTCGCCACCGTCAGGCTCAGCCAAAAGATCAGAATCGCCAGGATCTGGAGGCCGAAGGCGTAGGCCAAGTCCACCCGCGCCACCCGGCCGAGCTGGGAGAGCGCCTCGGCCAGATCCCAGACGTTTCCCTCTTGGTTCCGATGGGCCTCGAGCCGGAGGATGAGGAGGACGAAGACGAAAACCTGGACCAGGCGCAGCAAGAGCTGGGCGAAGAGCATCTGCGAGATGAGGGACACCGCGCCCCCCGCGGGGTTCATTAGGGCCCGGACGGGCGGATGGAGGGAAAGGGCAAGCACAGCCAAGGGCAGATAAAGTGAGAGCACCACCGCCGTGGTCTGGGAGAAATCCTCCAGATGTATGCGGATGCCGAACTCCAAATACCGGGAGAGAGGGCGCGGCGATCTGTCATCCGCCATCAGATGAACCTCTCGGGGGGAAGCCGGGCAACCAGGAGGCCCCTGGTCCGAGCGAGCCGTCTCCGGAGGCAAAGCCCCCGGCACGCACCGCCGCTCAAGCGCCCGGACCGATCGACCTGGAAAAGCCGTTGCCATCGGACGGGTAAGAAAGATACACTAGGCGCGGTTTTTTTTCAGCTACTGAGGGCTCCGCCTGAAAAAGCACCGTTACGGCCGTTGGAAGGGCCCCGCGGTGGCCGTTTTTTTTTTCGCCTGCGGGAATCAGCAAAAGGGCGCATTCGCGATGGGTTTTGCTTCGATCGCTCCGATTGGCGTGCGGTTCCTCGGGCGCCAGGCCCTGGAGGCGGTAGCCGAGATGGGCCGGATGGCCATCTTCCTGGCCGCCTCCCTCGGCTGGCTCGCGCTGCCTCCTTGGCGTCCCTCCCTGTTCATCCGCCAAATGTACTTCATCGGTGTGGGTTCCCTCTCGATCGTGCTCCTGACGGGCCTCTTCACAGGAATGGTGCTGGGACTCCAGGGTTTCTACACCCTCCAGAAGTTCGGCTCCGAGGGCCTCCTGGGCCCGGCGGTGGCGCTTAGCCTCATCCGGGAGCTGGGACCTGTCCTCACCGCGCTCGTGGTGACGGGCCGCGCAGGATCGGCCATGGCGGCGGAGATCGGCATCATGGTCATCACCGAGCAGGTGGACGCCCTCAGGAGCATGGCCGTCAACCCCGTGCAGCGGCTCGTCTCCCCCCGCCTCGTCGCCGGCGCCCTGACAATTCCGCTCCTCACGGCGCTCTTCAACGTGGTGGGCATCTTCGGCGGCTACCTCGTGGGCGTGAAACTGCTGGGGCTCAACTCTGGCACCTACTTCGGCGAGATGCAGGCCAAGGTCGAGCTGGCCGACATCGTGGGCAGTCTGGAGAAATCCATCATCTTCGGCCTTCTGGTGACCTGGGTCTGTTGCTACAAGGGATATACCTGCGGCCACGGGGCCGAGGGCGTCGGGCGGGCCACAACCGCGGCTGTCGTCCTCTCCTCGGTGCTCATCCTGGTGGGAGACTATTTCCTCACCTCGATCCTGCTATGAGGGGGTAGAAGGTCTTGTCCCAACGCGGAATGGAGATGGCCGTCGGCACCTTCGTCCTGGCGGGCATCCTGGCCCTGGGGTATCTCTCGATCCAACTGGGGGGCCTCGACCTGTTTGAGACAGGCACTTACGAAGTGACCGCCCGCTTCTCGAGCGTCACGGGCCTGCGGACCGGCGCCTCGGTGGAGATGGCCGGGGTGCAGGTGGGGCGCGTCCAGCGGATTGGCCTCGAAAAAGACGAGGCCATCGTCACTCTCCGCCTCCACCATGACGTCAAGCTCACCCGAGACGCCATCGCTTCCATCCGCACGAAGGGCATCCTGGGGGATAAGTACATCAGCCTCAGCCAGGGGGGCGCGGACCAAGCGATCCCTCCTGGCGGCCGCATACGCGAGACGGAACCCCCCATCGACATCGAAAAGCTCCTCGGCCAGTTCATCTACGGAAAGGTGAAATGACGGAAGGAGCCAACCCCAAGGCCACCTACAACCACCCCCTCGGCATTGTGCGTCTGGCATGAGCCGCCCGAGCCCTGGTTCCACCGAAAAAGGAGAAAGCGGGAAAATGATCGTCTCGTCCACGCGCCTCCGCCACGCCCGGACCCTCGGTGCGGCGGCGGCCCTCCTCGTCCTCCTCGCCGGGTTCGCCCATGCGGGTGAGCCGACCATCCAGGTCCGCGCGACCGTCGAAAAGGTGATCCGCATCCTCCAGGATCCCTCCCTCCGCGGGGACTCGAGGCGGGCCGAGCGCCGGGCCCAGTTGCGCGGGGCCATCGCCCCCCACTTCGACTTCACCGATATGGCCCGCAGCGCCCTCGCCGCCGAATGGAAGAAGCGGACGCCACAGGAGCAAGAGGAGTTCACCGGCCTCTTCAGCCAGCTCATGGAGCGGAGCTATGTCGGCAAGATCGAGCTCTACACGGATGAGGTCGTCCGGTACGTCAAGGAACACGTGGAGAACGGCTTCGCACGAGTGGACACCGTCATCGTCACGAAGCAAGGCCAGGAAATCCTTATCCTCTACCGCATGCACAAGGTGGGGAACCGCTGGAAGGTCCACGATGTCGTGGCCGAGGGGGTGAGCCTCGTCAACAACTATCGCCACCAGTTCCGCTCCATCATCCGGAGGTCTTCCTACGAAGAACTCGTGAAAATCCTCCGGGCCAAGCGAGACGAGGGCTAGCGGGATCGCCCGCGGCCGGGGGGCGGCCGGGCACTTCGGGCAGGGGGAACTTCCGTCTGACCTCTCCGTGGTCCCGCAGCCCCATGGCCTCGCGCTGGACGATGAGGAAGTAGCGGAACCGTTCCGCCTCGTCCAGCGCCGCGTGCAGAACCCGTTCGAGGCGGGCCTTCTCCTCTGTCTCCCCCTCCGGGCAGCCCCTCCACACCGCCATCGCGCGCCAGGCCAACTCGCGGCGCCTCTCGAACTCCTGCCCGATCCGGCCCAAGGTGTTGGCCATCTCCTCGGCGATCTCGCGCTCGACCGGAAGCGGCTCGAAGCCTTCCGTCATTGGGCCATTCTCCTTCCGCCAGACCCTAGTCGTTCTTGAGCCTGGGAAGCCCGAAGGAAAGGAGCAAGCCCGCCCCCCCGACCGACAGGCAAAAAACCGGCAGGGCCGTGGCGAGGCCCACGAGGTCCGCCAGGGCGCCCACCCCGATCATGGACACGCTCGCCACAAACCACATGACGCCGAGCATAAAGCCGCTCACCAGGGCCGCGTGAGCGGGGGCGATCTCCTGGGCGTAGGTCACCGAAACCCCCATCTGGGAATAATACGCGGCGCCCGAGGCCATCAAGAAGAGGGTGCGGAGCGGCTCCCCCACCATGAAGGCGACCGCCAGGGTGGGCGTCCCCAGGAGAAGGGCCCCGATGGTCACCCCGCGCCGCCCGAAGCGGTCCGAGAGGTGGCCTCCATAGACTCCCCCGGCCGCAGCCGCCAGGAGGAAGAGCGAGACCGCCCACCCCCCTGCGCCCACCGTTCCGCCTCCCGCGACGATGTAGAGGGGAATGAAGGTGTGCACCGCCATGGTGACCGCGGTCCGAGCGAGGTTGACCACCCAGAGAAGGAGGAGGGGCCGGAAGACCGCCCGGAGGGAGCGCAAGGTTGTGCGAAAACCCATCGGCGCGGCCGAGGCCGAGCCCCCGAATGGCGGCGCGGCAAAGAGAAGGGGCACACCCACGACGAGACCAAAAAGGGCCGCGTAGGGGACTCCCTCGATCCCCCAGCGGGTGACGATCAGGGTCGCCATCCCCGCCCCGAGCGCCATCCCCAGCCGGCCACCCGCGATGTAAACCGACATCCCGAGGCCCTTCCGGGGCCCGGAGGACTGGCTCGCGATGACCGAGGCGACCGGATGGAAGCACGCCGAGCCCGCCCCCGCGACCAGAAGAAGAAGGAACAAGGTCCAAAAACCCGGCATGTAGACCATGAAGGCCATGAAGGCTCCACCCAGCGGCCCCAGCGCGAGGAGCCAGCCCTGGCGGAGCCGGTCGGCGAAGTAGCCAAACACGGGCTGGCCCATGGCCCCCGTGACGGAGAGGGTGGTGGCCAGCAGTCCCACAAGGCTTAAGGGGAGATCCAGCCGCTCGACCAAAAGAGGCAGAAGCGGGGGGAGGAAGCCGAAGTAGGCGTCGTTCGCCACGTGGGCGACGACAAGAAGCGACAGCCTTCGCTTATAGAGGCGCGCTGGCGTTGCGCCGGCCGAGGCCGCGGTGGTCAACAAACGCTCCCTTATTTGGCGGATCGGCCGCCCAGTTAGGCCATCTTCTCGATGAGCTCGAGCGCCGCGGCCAGGGCCTCGTCCACCTTGGCCACGTCCCGGCCGCCGGCCTGGGCGAAGTCGGGGCGTCCTCCCCCCTTGCCCCCCACGCGGGCCGCGACGTCGCGCACGAGGCGGCCCGCGTGGAAGCGGGAGGTGAGGTCCTTGGTCACCCCCGCCGCAATGGAGACTTTTCCGTCGGTCACCGAGATCACCACGGCGACCCCGCTCTTGAGCCTGCCCTTGGCGGCGTCGATGACTCCGCGCAGGTCGTCCGGCTCAAGGCCATCCTGGCGGGCGGCGATCACCTTGACCCCGGCGACCACCTTCGCCTCCTCGAGGAGACCGGTCATCTCCTCACGGGATCGGCTCCCGCGCAGCTCCCGCACCTCGCGCTCGAGCGCCTTCACCCGATCGAGGAGCCTCCGGACGCGGACGGCCTCTTCGAGCGGCGGCGCCTTCGTGAGTTCCCCGATCTCGGCCAGGACGGCGTGCTCCCGCCGAGCATGGGCGAGCGCCCCCTCCCCCGTCACGGCCTCGATGCGGCGGACCCCCGAAGCCACGCTCCCCTCGTGCAGGATGCGGAAAAGACCGATGTCCCCGGAAGCCCGCGCGTGGGTCCCTCCGCAGAGCTCCTTGCTGAAGTCCCCCACCGAGACCACCCGCACCTGCTCCCCGTAGCGCTCCCCGAAGAGGGCCGTGGCCCCCGCCGCGAGGGCCTCCTCGATAGGCATCACCGCGGTCGCGACGGGGGCGTTCTCCCGGATGCGCTGGTTGACGATGTCCTCGATCCGCTCCCTCTCGCGCTCGGTCATCGCCGCGAAGTGGGTGTAGTCGAAGCGCAGCCGCTCGGGCGAGAGGTGGGAGCCCGCCTGCTTGACGTGATCCCCCAGCACCTGCCGCAGGGCGTACTGGAGGAGGTGGGTGGCGGTGTGGTTGAGGCGCAGGGCGCTCCGCCGCCCGGCCTCCACCCGCGCCTTGACCTCCTGGCCCTCCGCGAGGACCCCCCGCTCGATCCGGAGACGGTGGACGTAAAGGTCGGGGAGCGGCTTCTGGGTGTCCAAGACCTCGGCCGACCCCTCCGGCCAGAGGAACCTCCCGCGGTCGCCCTCCTGGCCCCCCGCCTCCCCGTAGAAGGGGGTGCGCGAGAGGACGGCCTCCACCTCCTCCCCCGCCCCGGCGCGCTTCTTCCGGGCGCCCTCCCGCACGAGGGCGGCCACCTTGGCCTGGCTCTCCAAGTCCTGGTAGCCCACGAACTCCGTCGGCCCGGATGCCTCCCGCACCTCGTGCCACACCCGGGCCACCGCCTCCTCGCCCGAGCCCTTCCAGTGGGCCCTGGCGCGCTCGCGCTGGAGGTTTAACTCTTGTTCATAGGTCGCGCGGTCAACCGTCAGTCCATGGGCAGTCGCTGTCTCGACAAAAAGATCCCAGGGGTATCCAAAAGTATCAGAAAAATAGAATGCTTTCTTGCCCAATTCCTTGGGTATATCGATTGTTACCGTAGCCGGATTGCGCAGCATTTCTTCGAATTCTTCGCACGTATCGTCTATATCAGGTTGGACCTGGGCGAGGGTGTGGGAGAAGCGCTCCTCCTCGGCGAGGACCACCCGGGAGATGTAGTTCAGGCCCTCGCGCAGCTCCGGGAAGGCCTCCCCCATCATGTCCGCCACCACCCCCGCCGCCTGGTAGAGGAAGGGCTCGGCGATGCCGAGCATGCGGCCGTGGCGCATGGCCCTGCGGGTGATCTGCCGCAGGACGTATCCCCTCCCCTCGTTGCTCGGCAAGACGCCGTCCGCCACGAGGAAGCTCACGGCCCGGGCGTGGTCGGCGATGACCCGGAAGGAGACGTCCGGCCCCTCGCCGAAGGAGACGTACTGCCCCTTGGGCTTCTCGCCGTAGGCCCGGCCGCAGCGCTCCTCGGCGAAGCGGATGACCGGCATGAGGAGGTCGGTGTGGAAGTTGCTCGCCTCCCCCTGGAGGACGGCGGCCAGGCGCTCCAGGCCCATCCCCGTGTCCACCGAGGGCTTGGGCAGGGGGGTCATCTTGCCCGAGGCCTCGCGCTCGAACTGCATGAAGACGAGGTTCCACAGCTCGAGATAGCGGTCCCCCTCCTCGTCCGCCCCGCCCCCCGGGGGCCCCCCGGCGATGTGGGGCCCCTGGTCGTAGACCAGCTCCGAGCAGGGGCCGCAGGGCCCCGCCTCCCCCATGGCCCAAAAATTGTCCTTCTCGTCCCGGCGGACGACGCGCTCGGGGGGGACCCCCACCAGGCGGCGCCAGAGCTCGGCCGCCTCGTCGTCCTCCCGGAAGACCGTGATCCACATGCGGTCCCCGTCCAGCCCGAGGCGGCCGACGAGGAACTCCCACGCGAATTCGATGGCCTTCTCCTTGAAGTAGTCGCCAAAGGAGAAGTTGCCCAGCATCTCGAAGAAGGTGTGATGGCGCGCCGTGCGGCCGACGTTCTCCAGATCGTTGTGCTTTCCGCTCACGCGGAGGCACTTCTGGGAGCTCGTGGCCCGCCGGTAGTCGCGCCGCTCCAGGCCCGTGAAGACGTCCTTGAACTGGACCATGCCCGCGTTCGTGAAGAGGAGGGTGGGATCGTTGGCGGGCACGAGGGCGGAGCTGCGGACGATGCGGTGCTCTTTCTCCGCGAAAAACTCCAAAAACCTCCGCCGGACCTCGCTCCCCGTCATCGCGGCTTCTTCTCCCGCTTCGGGTGGACCACCTCGGTGCCCTCGATGACGATCCTCTCCCCTCCCAGCTCGATCACGCGCTGGGTGCGGCGGAGGACCACCGTCTCCTGGAACGGCCCGCCCGCCTGGTACACCTCATCCCGCGCCCCGAGGACATCGCCCGCCCCGCGGCCGCCGGGCTTGGCCAGCTCCACGCAGCCGCCCTCGCCCTGGGCCCACGCCCCCCGAACCTCCCACCCCTTCAGGGCGAAGTCCACCCTGCCGGGGCGGCCCTCCCCGTCGGTGTAGCGGATCTGGACGCCCCCAGGGCTCCGCTCCGCCCGGATGCCCCCTGACGGATTGCACAGCCTGAGGCTCTCGAGGCCCTCCCCCCCGGCCCCGCTCAGAGGGAGAGCGAAGAGGACGCCCACCGCCAGCACCGCCGGCAGCCCGCGCATGGCTAGATGACCACCCCTTCCTGGTAGAGGCCAAAGACCTCGCGCAGGGCGTCGGAGATCTCGCCCACGGTGGCCGAGGCCTTCACGGCCTCCAGGATGAAGGGAAGCAGGTTCTCCCGCCCGCGGGCGGCCCGGCGCAGGGCCTCCAGCCGGGCGGCGACGGCCGCGGCGTCCCGCCTCCTCCGCAGGGCGGCCAAGCGCTCGCGCTGCTCGGCCTCGACCTCGGGCCTCACCTGGAGGGTGGAGATCAGGGTCTCCTCCCCGGTCGCGTAGCGGTTCATCCCCACCACCACCAGCTCTCCGCGGTCCACCGCGCGCTGATAGGCGTAAGCGCTCTCCTGGATCTGACGCTGCACCCAGCCGCTCTCGATGGCGCGGAGCATCCCCCCCATCTCGTCGATCTGGGCGATGAGGGCGCGGGCGCGCCGCTCGATCTCCTCCGTCAGGGCCTCGACGGCGTAGGCGCCAGCGCAGGGGTCCACCGTGGAGGCCACGCCCGTCTCCTCGGCGAGGATCTGCTGGGTCCGCAGGGCGAGCCGGACGGCCTCCTCGGTCGGGAGGGCGAGGGCCTCGTCCATCGAGTTCGTGTGGAGGGACTGGGCGCCCCCCAGCACCGCGGCCAGCGCCTGGAGGGCGACGCGGACCACGTTGTTCCTCGGTTGCTGGGCGGTGAGGGCGCTCCCCGCGGTCTGGGCGTGGAAGCGGAGCATGCAGGCCTCCTCCGCCCGTGCGCCGAAGCGCTCGCGCATGATTCGCGCCCAGAGCCTCCGGGCGGCGCGAAACTTGGCCACCTCCTCGAGAAAATGGTTGTGCACGTTGAAGAAAAAAGACAGCTGCCGCCCGATCCCGTCCACGTCGAGGCCCGTCTCCCGCGCGGCCTGGACGTAGGCGATGGCGTCGGCCAAGGTGAAGGCCACCTCCTGCACCGCCGTCGCCCCCGCCTCACGGATGTGGTAGCCGCTGATCGAGACGGCGTTCCACTTCGGGGCCCGCTCCTTGCAAAAGGCGATGGCGTCCGTGATGAGGCGGAGACTGGGCCCCGGCGGGTAGATGTAGGTCCCGCGGGCGATGTACTCCTTCAGGATGTCGTTCTGCACCGTGCCCCTGAGCGCCCCGGGGGGGATGCCGCGCCGCTCGGCCACCGCGACGTAGAGGCAAAGCAGAACCGCCGCCGTGGCGTTGATCGTCATCGAGGTGGAGATGCGGTCGAGGGGGATCCCTTCGAGGAGGGTCTCCATGTCCTCGATGGAGGAGATGGAGACGCCCACCTTGCCCACCTCCCCTTGGGCCAGGGGATGATCGGCGTCGTAGCCGATCTGGGTGGGCAGGTCGAAGGCAACGGAGATGCCCATCTGGCCATGGGCGAGGAGGTAGCGGAAGCGCGCGTTCGTCTCCCTGGCGCTGCCGAACCCCGCGTACTGGCGCATGGTCCAGAGCCGCCCGCGGTACATGT
>CAYMWZ010000027.1:0-17358 GCA_964394385.1 uncultured Nitrospinaceae bacterium
GCTCGGCCACGGCGCCCCCGAAGCCGCTGCTCGCCCCGAGGACGAGGGCCCACTTGCCCTTTAAGTCTCGGTCCGCCACGGGTGGTTCTCCCTCAAGAAAATTTGAAAGAAGCCGGCCTCACCCGTACTCCGGGGCGGGGGGGGTCACGTTGATCTCGGTCGTCAGGGCCCGCGGGCCCTGCTCGGCGATGAAAACGACGGCCCGGGCGATGTCCTCGGGGAGCATCCAGGTGTCGGGCTTGCCGGGGCGGCCCCGCGCCCGGATGGCCGGCTTGTCGATCACGCCCACCGGGTTCACGATGGCCACCTTGATCCCCCGCTCGCGCACCTCCTCGGCGAGGGAGAGGGCGAGGCCCCGGAGGCCGTGCTTGGCCGTGCAGTAGGCCACCGCGTTCGCGCCGGGGTGGATGGCGCCGCCCGAGCCGATGTTCACGATGACGCCCGAGCGCCGGGGGATCATGTCGGCCAGGGCCTCCCGGCAGCAGTAGAAGGCCGCGTGGAGGTTCTGGGCCATGACGCGGTGCCACCCCTCGGGCGAGAGCTCCTCCACGGGGCCCATCACCAGCCCCCCCACGTTGTTGACCAGAACGTCCACCGGGCCGAAGGCCGCGCGCGTTTCCTCGAAGAGCCGCCGGACGTCCTCGGGTTGGGTCACGTCCGCCTGGACGGGGAGGGCCTCGCCGCCTCCCGCGCGCACCTCGCCAGCCAGCCGCTCGATCGCCTCGAGCGTCCTCCCGCCGAAGGCCACCCGGCAGCCCTTGGCCGCGAGCGCCCGCACGCAGGCGAGTCCCACCCCCGCGCCTCCGCCCTGGACGAGGGCGACTTTTCCCCGGAGATCCATCGGCGGCTCCTCTTCGGAAGTGACGGCGCGTTCCTGGACCCGTTTCCCCGGCGCGCGGGCTCCTGCGGATGAGGGCCGCCGGAACGATGCGAGGGTCAGCGCGATGGGGCTCCCATCCTACCACAGATGCCCGCCCCAGGCCGGCGGGAGGAGGCGGAGGGGACGAGGGCGCCCCGGAGGCTCCCCCCGCGGCCGGACCATCAGCCCCATCGGCTCCAGCAGCACCCGGCGGCCGCGCTCCAGCCGGAGGCGGAGGAGGGAGCCGTCGGCCGAGAGGGCGATCCACTCCCTCAGGCCCCCCGGCTCTTCGAGGAAGCGGACGTAGATCTTCCAGCCCCCGGCGTAGGGCCCCGTGACGATTCCATCCGTGCAGCAGGGATTCCAGATGTGCCAGGCGCCGAAGCTCCTGCCTTGGGGATCCTCCTCGTAGGTGTCCCGCTGGCCGTCGGGGTCGTCCTGCACCAGGATGCGGGCCGTTTGCTCGTTGCCCGTCACCTCGATGCGCACGGCGGCGGTGCCGCCGTCGGGATTGTTCGGCTTGTCTTGGACGATGAAGAGGGCGAGCCCCCCCCTCGCACGGACGAAAAAGAGATGGGAGGTGTCCTCGCGCAGGCGCGGCTGCTTGCCGCTGTAGGAGTAGCTGGCGATCTCGCCGTAGGCGTAGAATTCCGCGGCCGTCCGCTCCCGGGCGCTCAGGGGATCGATGTGCCCCAGGACGTTTTGGGCAAAATCCTCCGCGCCCGGGCGCGATTCCTGGGAGACGCGCACCCGGGCGGCGTCGGCGGGGGGCGGCGCGGGGGCCAAGACCATGAGCCAGACGGCCAGCCCGAGGAGACGTCTCATCCCGATCCTCCAGGGAGCGCGCCCTAGGACACGGCCTTCCTGCGCCTTTGGAGAGATGGAGGCGAGGGCGGATTTTACCACGGGGGGCGGGGGCGGACGCGGTTCGGGCTCGATTGATGGGCCATAAAGTGATAGAGTGATTGGCCGATTCTCGGCCGGGAGGCGTGGGGCCTCCCGGACGTTTGCTTTATGGGCGGTGAGAGCCGCGCGCAGCGTCCCCGCTCGAGAGAGCAGTGGCCTCGGTTGCGGCCGCCGGCCCGCTGGCGGGCCGGATGGTTGAGGGCATGTTCAGCCTACATGGGGGAGAGATTCTGATGCAAAGATGGATGGGAGTCATCGCTTCATTCGCCATGCTGGTTTTTCTGGCCGGCTGCGAGACGACGAACTGGGCGAAGGCCGGCGGGAACCATTCGCAGTACGCCAAGGACGTCACCGAGTGCGCGTCCAAGGGGGAGTTGCCGGTCGTCGCCCCTGGAGACGCGCCGGTGGCGGGCATGATCGTCCCCTACGCCTACGAGGCGCAGAAGGTCTTCGAGAAGTGCATGGTGGAGAAGGGTTATAAGAAGCTATAAAGCGCCTTGTTGCTTCCATCGTGCCCTCTGGGGGGAGGGGAGGGGACCCTCCCCGAGGGAGGGGTTTTCCGGGCGCGGGTTTGCGTGGGGACGGACATGACCCTTGAAGAGCGGATGGACGGGCTGGAGAGGCAAAACCGCCGGCTCAAGCGGGCGGGAGCCCTCGCCCTGGCGGGGGTGGCTTCCCTCCTCCTGCTGGGGGCGGCGAGGGGCTCCCGCCTGGTCGAGGCGGAGGCGGTCAAGGCGAAGGCGTTTGTCCTGGTGGACGACAAGGGCAGGACGCTGGCGGCGCTGCACGCCGTCGGCTTCGGCACCCACCTGGTCATCAAGGACGAGAAGGAGGTCGGGCGCGTGGTGCTCGGGGTGAGCCGGGAGCAGAAGCCCTACATCCGCATCGACGACCCCTCCCGCAAGACGGTGTGGTCCGCCCCCTAGGGGCGGGTTCCGGAGGCGGTTCGGCGGCGCAAAAGCAAAAAAAGAGGCCGGGGGACGGTTCCGCCGCCCCCCGGCCTTTTTGTTCTCCGGGCACTGGAGCCTACTGGCTCCTATCGCCGTTGCCGGCGCCCAGCCGCTCGATCGTGAAGCGGAGCTCGCCCAGCTTCGCCTCCCGCGCGAAGCCGTCAGGGGGCTGGCCCTTGTCCGGAGCCATCCCGTTCACGACCGTGAACTCGAACGCACGGGCGTCGCTCATGTTCCCCGCCCGGTCCTCCACCCGGACCTGCGCCCTGGCCGGGAGGAAAGGCTCGCGGAGCCCGCTCTCTCCCCGCATCCGCACCCACACCTGGACGTAGCCGTTCGTCTGGCGGCGCTGCGCGGCCGGGAGGATGAGGAACTCGCCCGGGTAGGTGCCCCCGTACCGGCTGAAGGTGACCCACACCTTGTCCAGGTCGGCGTCCGGGTCGGTGGCCCGCACGTAGATCCGCCACAGCTGGGAGTAGCCGATCTCACTCTGCGCCCAAACGGCCTCGAGGGCGGGCCGGTGCCGCTCCCCGACGGGGCCCATGTTGGGCCGGTAGAATTCATACTCCGCGCAGCCCGCGAGGAGGAGCGACAGGGCGACCCACGCGGCTCCGGCCCGACTCTGCTTCAAGCGCGATCCCTCCCCGGCGGCAGAAAATAAGGCCGTCTTGCCTCTAGATCATCATACACGCCGGGGGCCAAAATGTTCCCGCAATAAATAGAGGGCCGGGGCGCGGCCCCGGGCGGGGCGAAAGGGAGGCGAGGTTCTTAACAACTCCTCCCCCGTGCGCCCGGCCGGCGGGGCGGCCCCGGCGGCGTTGCCCCCCGGGGGGCCATCGGCTAGAAAGGAGGGGGAGGAGAGCACGCCATGAACCCCGCCCCCGAGGGCCCCTCGCGCGATGAGGTCGCCGCCGCCGCCGAGCGGAAGACCTACGAGGAGCACCGGGCCGAGGGCCCCGACGCCGTCACCTGCGCCGTCGTCACGGTGAGCGACACGCGCACCGAGGCGACCGACACGAGCGGGCGGCTCATCATGAACATGCTCGGGGACTGCGGCCACAAGGTGGCCTTCTACCGCATCGTGAAGGACGAGCCCGGCCAGATCCGGGCGGCCATCGAGGCGGCCTGCGGCGACCCGGGCGTCCAGGTGGTCATCACGAACGGCGGCACCGGCATCACCAAGCGGGACACCACCTACGACGTCGTGGTCTCCCTCCTGGAGAAGGAGATGCCGGGCTATGGCGAGCTCTTCCGGCACGTGAGCTACCAGGACATCGGCACCGCCGCCATCCTCACGCGCGCGACGGCGGGCACGTTCCGCGACACCATCATCATGACGCTGCCCGGCTCGGGCAACGCCTGCCGCACCGGGATGGAGAAGATCATCCTCCCCGAGATCAGCCACATGGTGCGCGAGGTCTTGAAGAAGTAGGGGCGGGTTTCAAACCCGCCCCTGAGGTTCATCGCGCGAGCGCGAGGAGCGTGAGCCCCCCCGCGATGAGGGCCGAGCCCAGGAGCTTCTGGCGGGCGCCTCCTTCTTTGAGCACGAAGACCCCCAGCGCCGCGCCGATGACGACGCTCACCTCCCGGGCCGCCACCACGTAGCTCACCTTGCTCATCCGCATGGCGAAGAGGACCAGCATGTAGCCCGCCATGGTGCAAATCCCCCCCGCGGCGGTGCGGAGGAGGGCGGCCCGATCGCGCAGAAGCTCCCTCACCCGGACGGCCCGCGCGCCGGTCAGGGTGTAGGGGGCCATGAAGAGGATCGAGAGCAGGAACATCAGGTAGATGTAGATCTCCGGGGAGACGCGCGCGACGCCCGCCTTGTCGACCACCGAGTACGCCGCCGTGGTCAGGCCCGTGGCGAGCGCCCACCGCACGGCCGTCTCCCGGCCCCGCCGGATGGGGGAGAGCCAGTCGCCGGCGCGGAACCCCTTGAGGTGGATGACGTAGATGCCGGCCACGACGAGGAGGATGGCGGCCCCCCCCGCCAGGGAGATCCGCTCCTTAAGGAAGAAGGCCGCCAGGACGACCACCATGAGCGGGGCCGAGCCCCGCGCCAGGGGGTAGACGGCCGAGAGATCCCCCGCCCGGTAGGCCAGCCCGAGGGTGAAGAAGTAGACGGTGTGGAGGACGCCCGTGGCCAGGACGAAGATCCAGCCGCCGGGCTCGAACTGCGCTCCGGGAAGCCTGAGGAGGAAGAGGGGGAAGTAGAAGACGAGGGCCGCGCAGAGCGCCGCCCAGAGGGCGGTCAAGGGGTCCTCGCTTCCTTTGACGAGGAAGTTCCAGGCCGCGTGCAGGAGGGCCGCGAGGAGGACCAAGGACAAAGGGACGAGGTCCAATCGAACCCTCCCCGGCGGAGCCCGGCGGGCGGGCCGGCCCGGATCGCGCGGCAAGTTGACACGGCGCGCCCGATGAGACTAGTTTGGCGCGGATTTGCGGGACGGGAAAGCGCGCGGCTCCACCGGTTGCGGGGTCGATCATGGCGTCTATTGGATAGGGGGCAGCCCTCCTTCATGAACATCCATGCCATCTACCCCGGCACCTTCGACCCGCCCACGAACGGCCACATCGACATCGTCCGCAGGAGCCTCAGGCTCTTCTCCCAGATCACGGTGGCCGTATCGGCGAACCCGGCCAAGGCCCCCCTGTTCAGCTTCGAGGAGCGGCGGGGGTTTTTCCTCCAGGAGTTCGGGGGCGCGCCGGCCTTCGAGGTGGTGAGCCTCGAGGGCGAGCTCCTGGTCGGGTTCGCGCGCAAGATCGGGGCCCAGGTGATCATCCGGGGCCTCCGGGCGGTGAGCGATTTCGACTACGAGTTCCAGATGACCCTCATGAACCGGCGGCTGAACGAGGAGCTGGAGACCATCTTCCTCATGCCCAGCGAGCAGTACAGCTTCATCAGCTCGAGCCTCGTCAAGGAGGTCGCCTCCCTCGGGGGGGACGTGAGCGAGCTGGCCCCCCCGTCGGTCTGCTCCGCCCTCGCCAAGCGCTACGCCCCCTGACATCCGCCCCCCAGCCTTAAGGTGCCCGCCATGCGACTCGCCTCCCGGATGAGCAAGCTCCCCCCCATCCCGACGCTGGCCATGAACACCAAGGCGGCCGAGCTCAGGGCCCAGGGGCGGGACGTCGTCTCCTTCGCCGCGGGGGAGCCGGACTTCGATACCCCCGACCACATCAAGGAGGCGGCGGTCCGGGCCCTCAAGGAGGGGAAGACCAAGTACACCGAGGTGCGGGGGATCCTCCCCTTGCGGGAGGCCATCTGCGACTGGGTGGCCGAGCACAAGGGCCTGCGCTACGACCCGAAGCGGGAGGCCATCGTCAGCGTGGGCGGCAAGCAGGCCGTCTTCAACGTCCTCCACGTGCTCCTGGAGGAGGGCGACGAGATCGTGATCCCGGCCCCGATCTGGGTGGCCTACGAGCCGGTGGCCACCTTGGCCGGCGCCAAGGTGGTTCTGGTCCAGACGGACGAGTCGAGCGGCTTCAAGTTCACCCCCGAGCAGCTCCGGCGGGCCATCACCCCCCGCACCAAGCTCGTCGTCCTCAACAGCCCCTGCAACCCCACCGGCTGCGTCTACGGCAGGAGGGAGCTGGAGCGGATCGCCGAGATCGTCTTGGCCTCGGGCGCCATGGTCCTCTCGGACGAGATTTACGGGAAGATCCTCTACGACGGGGAGGAGCACGTATCGATCGCGGCCCTCTCGCCCGAGATGAAGGCGCGCACCCTGGTGCTCGACGGCTTCTCCAAGACCTACGCCATGACGGGCTGGCGCATGGGCTACACCCTGGGCCCGCCCGAGATCGTCCAGGCCATGGACAACCTCCAAGGCCAGAGCACGAGCAACGCCACCTCCTTCGCCCAGTACGCGGGCGTCGCCGCCCTCCGGGGGCCGCACGACTTCCTCGGCCGCTGGGTCGCCGAGTACGACAGGCGCCGCCGCGCCATCGTCGCCGGCCTGGGCGAGATCGGCGGCCTCTCGGTCTCGACCCCCAAGGGCGCCTTCTACGTCTTTCCCCGGGTGGATGGCCTCTTCGGGCGCAAGGGGCCGGCCGGGGAGCTCAGGGGCTCCGTCGACGTGGGCCTCTACCTCCTCGAGCACGCCCAGTGCGCGGCCGTGCCCGGGGTCGGCTTCGGCGACGACGCCTTCATCCGCTTCTCCTACGCCACCTCGCTCGAGAACATCATGAAGGGCATCGAGCGCATCCGGGCCGCGGTGGGCCAGCTCGGCTGATGTTGGCCTACCGCTTCGGCCGCGCCCTCCAGATCCTGGCGATGGTCGACTGCGGGGTCGCCCTCCTCGCGGGGTTCGTCCTCCCCCCCGGCGCCTACGCCATCCAGCTCGCCATCCTCCTCTCGGCGGCGGTCCTCTTCGGCGCGGGCCGCATCCTCCAGCGGAGGGGGGAGGCCTCCGGCGGGGCTTCGGCGGGGCCTCGGCGAGCCCGGCCGAGCCGCTCCCTCGAGTTATGAGCGTCCCCGCTCCGCAGGCCGCCTTCGCCGCCTGGTGGGAGGAGCGCTGCCGGATCTACCTCCGGCGCTGCTTCGGCGGGGTGGAGGCCGAGGTCAGGCCCCAGGTCGTCCGGCTCCTCTTCCCGCCCACGGCCGAGCCCACCCTGCCCGAGCAGGCCCTGCCCCTCGCCTTCCTCCACCTGAGGCTCCTGGCGGGGGAGGAGCTGGGGCTGGTCCTCAAGCGGATGGAGCGGCTCGCCCGCCTGTTCGGGGCGGCGGGCGAGCGGCCCAAGGTCGGAACCCTCTACCTCCTCCTCACCGCCCTGACCTCGACCCAGGGACGGCTCTCCTCCCTTCTGCGGGGCCAGACGGCGTTTTTCAGCCTGCTGCTCCGCCGTGTGGCGGGGCTCCTCGACCGCGGGGTGGGCGAGACGGCGATCCGCCGCGAGCTCACCGAGGCCTGGGACATCCGGGCCGAGGAGGCGGCGGCGGCCACCCTGGAGGGGGCGCGCGGTGTCTGGCGCCGCTCCCAGGACGCCCGCCTGGGGCTCCTTCCGCTTCCCTTCGAGCTGGAGGCCTGGCTCGCCGAGAACGATCTCGCCGAGGCGGCCGAGGGCGCCCGGCGGATGTTCTCCGCGGCGCGGGATCAGCCCCACCTGGCGCCCCTGGCCGCGCGGCTGGCCGCCGCGCAGGCCCTGCGCGGCGCGATCGAGGGGGAGGACGACCCGGCGCGCCGCGCGGCCTGGGCCCAGGTGCGGGAGGCGATCGTCGGGAGCCTGGCTGGGGGATTGGACGGCCTCACCCCCTGGGAGGCCGAGGCGCTGCGCCCCACGCCGCCCCTCCTGAGCGGCCTGCTCGCCTGGGCCAGCCGGCTCCGCCTGCTGGAGGGGGGGGAGACCCCGACGGCCCATCCCGGCCGGGAGCGGCTGCCCGATTGGCTGAGGGAGTTTCTCCAGGCGGGGGGGAGGGGCGAGGGGGGCATCGTCTCGGCGGGGCGGTTCGCGGTGGGCGGGGACACCTATCTCGTCGTCGGGCTCGAGGCGACCGCCTCCCCCGATGTGGCCTCGGTCGCCCTCCTGCCGCCCGCGGGGGGGGAGGAGGCCGGGAGGCTCGACCTGCGGGTGCGCTTCGGCACCGGGGAGGAGCGCGCCTTCCGCTACGACCTGGCGGACGGGCGGGACCTCCTCGCCGCGCTGCACCTGGCCGAGCAGCCCGACGTCCGGCTCGACCTCATCATCCGCGGGGAGGACGGCCCCTGGCGCTTCGGGGCCTCGGTCTACCTCGTCCCCCGGGCGGAGGACCGGGCCGCCTGGCTGCGCCACCTGATGGAGCACCTCCACGAGCGCCTGGGCGGGGAGGAGGAGCGGATCAAGCTCGAGATTTTGAGGGGGGTGCAGAGGAGGGAGGGGGCCTAGGCCCTGACCTTCAAGATGGCCGCCACCGAGATCAAGCGCGTCGCCGCCATGGCGAGGAACACCCAGACCCACCCGTTCGGGACGGCCAGCGAGAGCCAGCCGAAGAACCAGGCCTGGAGGGCGCCATAGATGTAGCCGTGGGCGTCCAGCACCCCCGCCGCCGTCCCCGCGAGGCGCCTTCCGGCGAGATCGACGGCGAGGGCCTGGATGGGGGTCATGTTGACGAAGAAGCCTCCCACGGCCAGCAGGAGGACGGCCAGGGGGACGTGGTCCGCCGGGCTGAAGGCCACGCCCAGCACGGCGGCCGCGCTCGCGGCCGCGCTGATGACGATGACGGGCGCGCGGTTGCTCCCGAAGAGGCGGTCCGAGACGAGCCCCCCGGCGATGGGGCCGAAGAGGTAGCCGAGCGGGTAGGCGAGGGTGAGCAGGCCCATCTGCTTGAGGTCGAAGCCCCCCACCTGGGCGTAGTAGACCGGGGCCCAGGAGACGATCCCGTAGCGCACCACGTTGTCGAGCCCCTTCACGTGGCAGGCGATGAAGAACCTCAAGTTCCCCAGCAGGTGCAGATAGGCCCGGAGGCCGTGCTCGCTTCCTCCCCCGGCCGCCTCGGCGTCGCGCGAGACCTCGTCCGACTCCCGGTACTCGGGCAGGCCCACCTCGGCGGGGCGGTCGCGCGCCGCGAAGTAGAAGAGGAGCCCCGCCAGCGCGAGCAGGAGGGGGGGGTAGCGCAGCGCCGCCCGCCAGCCCCAGGTGGCCGCCACCCAGGGCACGACCGCCCAGACGACGAGGAGCGCGATCCCCGCCGAGGTGCCCACCAGCCCGATGGCCCGGCCGCGGTCCCGCCGGGGCCACCACTGGGCCACGAGGCCCAGGCCCGGGCCCCAGGCCGAGGCGTTCACGAAGCCCACGACGGCCCAGGGGATGGCGAGGGAGGGGATGGTGTCGCCGAAGGAGGCTGCGACGTTGAAGACGCTCGTCCCGACGGCCCCGGCCAGGATGAGGTTGCGGAAGCCGATCTTCTCGCCGAGGCGGCCGTGGACGAGGTCGCCCAGGGCGAAGCCCCAGAACATCCAGGAGTTGATCCAGCCGGTGTCGGCCCGGGTGATGCCCAGGTCGGCGATGACGGCCGACTGGACGAGGCTGAAGTTGAAGCGGCCCAGGTAGTTCGTGATGTAGAAGAGGCAGAAGGCGATGAGGACCCGCCACTTCCACCGGTGGTAGGCGGGGGGAAGCTCCCCGTACTCGATCTGCGGAACGGGGCGGGGAGAGGCGGCGGGGGTGGTCACGCGATCATCGTCCCTTCCCCTTCGGGATCAAACGTAGGGGCGAGGCGTGCCTCGCCCCTACAGACGGGTTCTCAATCATCCGGTAGGGGCAGGCCCCGGTGCCTGCCCCGGCAGACGGGGCGGCCACAGGGGGCCGCCCCTACAGATGAACCGCCATTTTGGTTATTTCAGCAGGTCGGCCACGCCGGCCGAGGTGGTGAACGCGCCCTCATCCTCCTGGATGGCGACGAAGTAGCTCTCGCAGGCGCGCATGAGGAGGTCCTTGTTCATCTCGGGGGACTTCTCCTCGTATTTGGCCAGGTCGGCGAGGTGGTCCAGCAGGTCGCGCGGGTGGCAGCCGTTGAAGGGGAGCTTGCGCGGCTCGTAGACCTCCTTGATGAGGGAGTCGAAGACATCGGCTTGGAAGGCGATGTTCTTGCTCTTGCAGGCGCGCTCGAAGGCCTCGCGGAACCCCTCCTTCGAGAGGGGGCCGATGTAGATCTTGTGGCGGAGCCTCCGCATGAAGGCCTCGTCCAGCAGGTCCTTGGGGTTGATGTTGGTGCTGAAGATGACGAGCTGGTCGAAGGGCACCTGCACCTTGTTGCCGGTGTGGAGGGTGAGGTAGTCCACCCGGTTCTCGAGGGGGACGATCCAGCGGTTGAGCAGGTCGCGCGGCCGCACGAGCTGGCGCCCGAAGTCGTCCAGGATGAAGATGCCGTTGTTCGACTTCACGTGGGGCGGCGCCTCGTAGGTGCTCGAGTGGGGGTCCATCTGGAGCTCCATGGTCTCCAGGGTGAGCTCCCCGCCCACCACCGCGATGGGCCGCTTGACCCGCACCCAGCGCTTGTCCTCGGGCTGCTCGCCCTCGGGGCGGTGGATGGAGGGGTCGAAGAGGCGCATCACGAAGCCGTCCATCTCGATGGCCTTGGGGATGACGATCGCCCCTCCGAGGAGGGAGGAGAGGGCCACGGCGATGGCCGTCTTGCCGTTGCCCGGGGGCCCGTAGAGGAAGATGGTGCGCCCCGAGTTGACCGCGGGGCCCAGGGGCTTGAAGAGCTTGTCGCTCACCACGAGGTGGGAGAGGGCCTTCTGTAGGGAGGTCATGTTCACCTGGACCCCCAGGACGGTCTGCTTGTGGACCATCTGGGTGTAGGTCCCGATGGGGATGGGGACCGGCCCGATGTAGCCGCTCAGGTGCATGTACTCGCGCGCGCGGTTGCGGCCCTCGGTGGTCATGACGTAGCGGCGCGTGGTGGCGGCGTAGCCGGCCGCGGAGGCGACCTCCATGCACTTGAGGTTCCTCCACTCCTCCAGCAGATCGTTCGTGATCTTGAGGGGGAGGCAGAGCTGCTCTGCCGCCTCGTTCACGGTGAAGGTGTCGAGCACGGACACCGTCTTGAGGATGTGGGGCATCAGGAAATCCGGGCGGATGCCCAGATCCTCGAGCCTCCTCGGCTCGGCCAGGCCCAGGGGGTCGTACTCCCCGGCGGGCTCGCCCTTGGCGGCCTCCTTGGGGGGCTCCTTGGGCTTGAGGAGGCTGGAGGCGGCCGGGGCGGGCTGGCCCTCCGGGGCCTTTCCGGCGGCCGGGGCGGGGGGCTCCTTCGGGGGGGAGGCCTCGGGCTTCTTGGGGGCCTCGGGGTCCTCGGCGGTGGTCTTGAGGCGGTCGAGGATGCTCATCGTCGCTCTCCTCTTGGCGAACGCGTCACCGCGCGCGGTCTATGGATTGAACTGCAATAAATGATAGTTCTTTTTCCCCTTCCGCAAAAGGGCGTACTTGCCATGCCGGAGATCGGCCTGCGTGAGGGAGGCAGTCTCGTCGCTCACACGGGAGTTGTTCACGTAAATGCTTCCACTTTGCAGGTCTTTACGTGCCATCGACTTTGATCTCGACAGCTCGGTATTAACCAGGGTGTCCACCAGGGGGGACGGCAATATTGTAATCGTAGACGTGGGGATTTCACCAGCCAAGGTCAAAAAGACGTCTTCCTCAATATCCTCCACATTCCCCGTAAAGAGGGTTCCTGAGGCCCGCTCGGCGACCCGGGCAGCCTCCTCCCCGTGAACGAGGGCGGTCATCGCGCCCGCCAGGCGGCGCTGCCCTTCCCGGGCCTCGGGGTTTTTCGCGTGGGCGCGCTCGGCCTGGGCGATCTCCTCCAGGCTCAAGAAGGTGAAGTACCTGAGGAAGCGGCCCACGTCCTTGTCCTCCGCCCGCATCCAGTACTGATAGAACTGGTAGGGGCTCGTCTTCTCCGGGTCGAGCCAGACGTTCCCCTCCTCGGTCTTCCCGAACTTCGCCCCGCTCGACATCGTGATGAGCGGAAACGTGATCCCGTAGGCCTCTTTGCCGAATCGCGCCCGGCGGATCAGCTCGATGCCGGCCGTGATGTTCCCCCACTGGTCCGAGCCCCCGATCTGGAGGGTGCAGTTCTCCTTGTCGAAGAGATGAAGATAGTCGTAGGCCTGGAAGATCATGTAGCTGAACTCCGTGTAGGAGATGCCCGCCTCGGCGATCCGGTTTTTCACGGATTCCTTGGCGAGCATGTAGCCCAGCGTGAAGTGCTTGCCCACCTCCCGGAGGAAGTCGATCATCTTGAGCCCGCCCAGCCAGTCGGCGTTGTCGAGGATGGGCGCCCCCCCCAGGAAGTGCGCCAGCTGCCTTCTCACCCCTGCGATGTTCCTCGCCAGGGCCGGGGCGTCGAGGAGGTTGCGCTCCTCGCTCTTGCCCGAGGGGTCCCCGATCATGCCCGTGGCGCCGCCGATGACGGCGATGGGCCGGTGGCCCGCCCGCTGGAAGCGCATGAGGCCGACGATGGGCATGAGGCTCCCCACGTGGAGGCTCTCGGCCGTGGGGTCGAAGCCGCAGTAGAGCGTCATCCCCCCCTTTTCCAGGGCGCGGAGCATCCCGGGCTGATCCGTCCAGTCGTGGACCAGGCCGCGCGCCTTCAAGTCCTCGAAGAAGGTCATGGAATCTTCCCTGTTTGCCTTTCCCGTCCGTAGGGGCGGGTTTGAAACCCGCCCCTACAGAATCGCGTGCGACATATATAGCAGGGGGAGGGGATTCGCCCAACCAGGGGTGGGGGTCCAGGTTTTCCCTCTCCCCTTGGGAGAGGGCAGGGTGAGGGAGAGAATTTCTCCGCCCGACGGTCCCCTCACCCCAACCTTCTCCCGGCGGGGGAGGGGCGGGGGGGCCGGTGGTATACTGAATTAAGATGGCGGGCTCGGAGAAGGAGATTCCCGTGCACCAGAAGAACAAGAAGACGGCCGAGGAGAGGCCCGGGACGGTCGAGATCCAGGGCGTCACGCTGCATCTCAGCCACCCCGCCGACCCCTCCCAGGAGTGGATCGGCCAGAAGGAGGTCCTGCGCCAGCTCCACGCCTGCTGGCTCGTGGTGGCGGAGGAGGACCTCCCCCTCCACCCCCGCATCACGGGCCCCCCCGGCATCGGGAAGACCACCCTCGGCATGGCCGCCGCCCGGGAGCGGGACCAGGAGCTCTACATCTTCCAGTGCACGGCGGACACCCGGCCCGAGGACCTGCTCGTCACCCCCGTCCTCGCCGAGCGGGGCCAGATCGCCTACCACGCCTCCCCCCTCGTCACCGCCATGATCCGGGGAGGGGTGTGCGTCCTCGACGAGGGGAACCGCATGAGCGAGAAGAGCTGGGCCTCCCTCGCCCCCCTCCTCGACCACCGCCGCTACGTCGAGTCCATCGTGGCGGGGATCACCGTGGGGGCGCACCCCGAGTTCCGCTGCTGCGTCACCATGAACGAGGACGCCTCGACCTACGAAGTCCCCGACTACATCCTCTCGCGCCTCCAGCCCACGCTCGCCGTCGAGTTCCCCGGCCGGGAGGACGAGCTCGCCATCCTCCAGTACCACCTCCCCTTCGCTCCGGCCGAGATGCTGGCCTTGACGGTGGACTTCCTCCAGGAGGCCCACGCCCTCGATCTCGACTACACCCCCCGGGACGGCATCCACATCCTTCAGTACGCCTTGAAGCGCATGGCCCAGGATCCCCGGCACCCTCTCTCCCAGGACGAGGCCTGGCGGGAGGCCCTCGTCAAGGTGCTGGGGGACGAGGCGCTGGATCTCAAGCGCCTGGCCCAGAGGCGGCGCCAGGCCCTGGGGGAGGAGTCCCCCCCGATGGACATCGGGGACCTCTTCTTCGGGGACGACAGCCCCCTCCGCCCCGACCGCTGAGCCATGGACGGACCCGGCACCGGCGCGAGCGGCTTCCTCTCCATCTCCGAGCGCACGACGGCGCTGCCCGTCATCCACGGCTCGGGGGACTTCGCCCAGGAGGTGAGGGACCGCCTCCTCCGGCTCGAGCCCGACTGCGTGGCCGTCCCCCTCCCCCCCTCCTTCCAGGAGGAGGTCGAGGCCGGGGTGGAGGAGCTGCCCCGGGTCTCCCTGGCCGCCGCCGAGGAGGGGCCGGGCCGCTACTCCCGGGAGTGGGAGGAGGAAGAAGAAGACGAGGAGGAGGGAGCCTCCGGGGCCGGGCTCCCCGCCTTCAACTACGTCCCGGTCGACCCCTGCCAGCCCGTCATCGCGGCCCTCAGGACGGCGATGGAGGAGCGGGTCCCCCGCGCCTTCGTGGACCGGGAGGTCGCCGCCTACGAGCCCGATGCGGCGGTCCTGCCCGACCCATACGCCTTGAAGCGGGTGCCCCTTGAGGCCTTCTCGGCCGCCTTGCTCACCGCCGCCCCGCCCCCCGCCCCGGGGAGCCAGCGCGAGGCCCGTATCCGCTGGATGGCCGCCCGCCTGCGGGAGCTGGAGGGGGAGCACAAGCGGATCGCCTTCGTCTGCCACGCGCTCGATTGGCCCTGGGTGCGCATGGCCTACTACAAGGGCTTCCCGACGGGGGAGGAGGAGCCCGCCCCCCCCCGCGTCCGGCGCTACGGCGTCTCCCCCGAGACCCTGGCCTTCCTCCTGGGGGAGATCCCCTTCATCACCTACCTCTACGAGAAGCGGCGCGAGGAGCTGCGGGGGGACCGGAACCTCTCCGTGGACGGCGTGAAGGAGCTCTTGCTGGAGGCGCGGGCCGAATGGACGCGCGAGCACAACCCCGTCCAGAACTGGGTCACCCCCCAAAGGCTCCAGATCTTCTTGCAGTACGTCCGCAACCTGACCCTCCAGGCCCGGCGGCTCACGCCGGACCTCTTCACCCTGGTCCTCGCCGCCAAGCAGACGGCGGGGGACGCCTTCGCCCTGGCCCTCGCCGAGGCGGCCCGGCGCTATCCCTACCAAGACACCCCCCCCATCCCCCCCTTGAACAAGGGGGGGCGCAGGGGGGGTGATTCTCCCCCTTACCAAGGGGGGGAAGGGGGGGGTCTCGTCCATGTGGGGATCGGCCGGGCCGAGTTCCCCGACGGCCTCGTCGGGCGGGTCAAGAGCCGCCTCTCGGGCACCCCCGTCGTCTGGCGGCGGATCGCGCTCAAGCCCAGGCCCCAGCCCTTCGAGCGCGAGCGGTGGGCCCAGCGGTGGAACCCCTTCGGGATGTGCTCCTGGCCCCCCGAGGACGTGCGGGTCGAGAGCTTCCACACCCACGTGCGCGAGCAGGCCAAGGCTCTCCTGGGGGAGGACCTGGCCCGCACCGAGAAGTTCACCGTCTCGATCAAGGACGGCCTCGACATGCGCGAGACGCTGCGGAACTGGCACACGGGGGATCTCTACGTCAAGGAGATCCCCCCCGCGCGGGGGAGCATCGAGGTCGTCGTCTTCCTCTTCGAGACCCCCGCCGACCCGGAGAAATTTTCGTGGCGGACCATGTGGTACGCCGAGCACGAGGCGGAGTCCACCCTTTGCATGTTCGCCACCCCTTTCGAGGGGAATCTGGTGGGCCCCGGGGTCGCCGAGAGCCAGTACGGGGGGGCGTTCTTCCTCTTCCCCCCGCGCTTCGTCGAGGACGTCTGGCGGGATCCCCGCTTCGGCTTCACCGAAACCCTAGAGGAGCGCCTGATCGCCGGCGCCTGCTTCCACTCCCGGGAGCGCCACCTGGCCCTCGTCTCCCCGCGGCCCCCCCTCGCCCGCTGGCGCCAGATCGCGCGCCTCATGAAGCGCCACCTCATCCACCTCCCCCTCGGGAGGTTCTCCGGCGAGACCCTCGCCCGGATCAGGAGATTTCATGTGCTGAACGGGAGACAGGTGCGAAGTTACGCGGCGCGGTTTATTCGGGAGATGTGAGGAGGGGCTGTCATTCTAAGCCCTTCACTACGTTCAGGGTAAACTCCGCGAGGAATCTTCGCGCGCGGCCGCTGACGTAGACCCCTCGCTACGCTCGGGGTGACCCCGACACCCTCTCCCCCTGGGAGAGGGTAGGGTGAGGGCGCGGACGGGCGACATCCCCTCACCCCGGCCCTCTCCCGGAGGGAGAGGGGGGTGTGCGCCTCATCGTCTGCTGCGAAGCCTGGTCTGTAGGGGCGGGTTTGAAACCCGCCCCTACGGATGCACCCGGCCCGTTTTCCCTGCTAATATCCCCCCTCTCGCGTGTCCCATCATCGTGCATCGAATGAACAGGGGAGGCCTGCCTTGACCTACGACGAGGACTTGAAGGCCACCGTCGCCGCCATCGGCCGGGAATACCAGCGCCTGGCGGCGTGGCTGCGGACGTTCCGGCCGGCGGACTGGGAAAAACCCACCTTCTGCCCGGATTGGGACGCGGCCCAGGTGGTGGGCCACCTGGCCTTTGGCGCCGAGTTCTTCGCCTCCTCCGTCGGGAACGGCCTCCGGGGGGACCTCGGCCTCCCCTTCGGGGCGAGGGACCGGGAGGCCTTCATGAAAATCCGGGAGGAGAAGGCCCGGGAGATCGCGGCCCTCCCCCCGGCCGCCCTGGTGGAGCGCTTCGAGCGGATGACGGCCGAAGTCCACGCCCTCTTCGCCTCCTTGAAGCCCGCGGACTACGAGCGGCCCGCCTGGCACCGGCGGGGGATCTTCCCCGTCCGGCGCTTCATCCTCTCGCGGCTGAACGAGCTGCTCCTCCACGAGTGGGACATCCGGAACCGGCCCGAGGCGCCCCTGGAGGGGGAGTCGGTGGCCCTCGCCGCCGGGAACCTGAGGCAGCAGTTTCAGCTCTTCTGCGAGATGGACCCGCCCGGGGGCCTCTCGGGCACCTTCGGCTTCGCCTTGACGGACGCCGGTCGCCGCTGGGCCATGCGGGTCGGGGACGGCCGGGCCGAGGACCTGGGCCCGGGGGGGCACCCCGCCGACGTTGTGTTTTCGGCCTCGGCGGGCGACATGCTGCTCCTCGCCACCGGCCGGGCGGACGTGGAGCGCCGCAAGCGGGAGGGGCGCCTCCGCGTCGAGGGGGACGCCGACCGGGCCCGGGCCATCATGCCGAAGCTCTTCTTCCCGCTCTGACCGCTCCCCTCTCCCCGCGGAGAGGGGCTTTCTGCCGCAATCCATAGGAGGTCCTCCCATGCCCACGACCGAGAGAGGAAAGGAGCTTCTGGAGAGGATGCGCGCGGCGCGCGGCTTCATCTGGCCCGCCTTCGAGCTCCTCTGCGAGATGGACCCCGAGCTCG
>CAYMWZ010000027.1:17368-17606 GCA_964394385.1 uncultured Nitrospinaceae bacterium
CTCCGCGTCGAGGGGGACGCCAACCGGGCCCGGGCCATCATGCCGAAGCTCTTCTTCCCGCTGTGAAAAAAAAACGAAAGAGGATCTTTCCACCGCAGCCTACCACCGGGAGCAGGAGTTCCTGTGGGGGCGGTGCGCCGCGGCGCGCGGATGACCTCTGCCATTGCCAGGAGAGTCACGTTAAGGATATTCACACGAACTAATTTTTGTTGACAAAGTACACAAAATATATATATTG
>CAYMWZ010000028.1:0-17337 GCA_964394385.1 uncultured Nitrospinaceae bacterium
ACGGGCCAGTACGACATCTTCAACGACTTCCCCTACATGGCGCCCGACGCCGCGGGGGCGAAGGTGATCCTCCCCCTCGATGAGTTCGCCAAGCGGGGCAATCCCGACTTCTCGGGGGTGGCCCCCGGCCTGCGCTACCAGCAGTACTACCAGGGGAAGCTCTACATCCTGGTGCTGGACGGCGACCACCTCATCCTAATGCTGCGCCAGGACATCCTGGACAACCCCCAGGCGAAGGCCGAGTACAAGGCCAAGTTCGGCAAGGATCCGGGCTGTCCCGTGACGATGGAGGAGTGGGAGCAGATGGCCGCCTTCTTCCACACCAAGAAGGGCCAGAGCCGCTGGGGCAAGACCTTCGAGCAAGACCTCTACGGCGCCATGGCCTACCGGGCCATCAACTTCTCCTACCGGCACTTCCCGGCCTATCTGGGCGGCCTCTTCTTCGACGCGAACATGAAGCCGCTCATCAACACCCCCAACGGCGTCCGGGCGATCAAGGAGTTCGCCTCGATCGTCAAGTACATGCCCCCCGACATCCAGGGGTGGGGGACGCCCCAGATCTACCCCTTCTGGGCGAGCGGGCAGGCCTTCTCGGTCATGTCCTTCCCCTCGATCGCGGGCTTCGGCAACGCCAACCCCAAGAGTGTGATCAAGGGCCAGCAGCTCAGCTGCCTCATCCCGCAGGTCAAGGTGGGCGGCAAGCTCGTCCGGCGCGCCCCCCAGGCGGCGGGCACGGGCTACATGGTGAGCGCCTACAGCAAGCACCCCGAGCTGGCCTACTGGCACATCCAGTGGTTCACGGGGCCCTCGGTGGGGGATGACGCCATCGCCCACCCCCAGGGCTTCTGGGATCCCTTCCGCGAGTCGAACTTCAAGCACGGGGGCATCATCAAGAAGTTCGGCGAGCAGTTCCTCAAGACGACGATGGAGAACTCCAAGTACGCGATTTCGCTCCTGATGATCGAGGGCAACTACGAGTACTTCAACATCCTCGACAAGAACCTGGCCGACGTGATGAACGGAAACATCCCGGCCGAGGAGGCCGCCAAGAGGATCGAGACGGGCTGGAACAAGGTGACCAAGGACGTCGGTCAGAGCTACCAGGTCAAGTCGTGGCGGCAGGGCGTCGAGAGCGGGATATACTTGGATAAACTCAAGTAGGATCGAGCCTTTCCACCCGCCCGCCGGGCGCCCCGGAGGGACCGGGGGCCCGGCGGGCGGTTTCGCCTTTGGGGTTCCTCGATGGCTGAGGCGCAAGCCCCCCCCGCGGGGAGGGCGCGGACGGAGGCTCCGGCGGGAGCCGGCTGGGCGCGGAGGCTCTCCGCCTGGCTGGGCCAGGAGCGCGTCTTCCGCCTCATCCCCTTCATCCTGGTGGAGGGGACGTTTCTTCTCCTGCTCGCCATCCCGTTCGTTCTGACGGTCTACATCAGCCTCCTCAAATGGCGCGCCAACCGGCCCTTCGAGCAGGCCTACTTCGAGGGCCTGGGAAACTATGTTGACGTCCTGACCGATCCGGAGTTCTGGTGGGCCCTGGGGCGCACCTTCTACTTCGCCGGCGTCGCGGTCGTGCTGGAGCTCCTCCTGGGGTTCTTCCTTGCCATGCTCCTCTACCGGGAGTTCCGCGGCCGCCGCCTCTACATCACGATCTTCCTCATCCCGATGATGGTGGTCCCGGTGGTGGTGGGCTACAACTTCTCGATGATTTACATCGACTCGGGGCCCCTGAACGAAATCCTCGCTCCCCTCGTCCGGCTGGTCGGCGGGGATCCCCGCATCCGCTGGCTCTCCCATCCCATCGCCGCGCAATGGGCGATCATCCTGGCCGACGTCTGGCAGTGGACCTCCCTCACGTTTCTCATCTTTCTCTCGGGCTTCTCGGCCCTGCCCCAGCCGCTCATCAGCGCGGCCCGCCTCATGGGGGCGAGCCGGTGGCAGATCTTCTGGCGGGTCCAGCTCCCGCTCCTGAAGCCCGTCATCGTCATCGCCGTCGTCATCCGCTCCATGGAGGCGCTCAAGATCTTCGACCAGTCGGTGCTCCTCACCTTCGGCGGCCCCGGCAACTCGACCCAGACGGTGGCCTTCTACCTCTGGCGCCAGGTCTGGCAGTTCAACAAGTTCAGCTTCGGGGCTGCCGCCTCGGTGCTGCTGCTCCTGATCTTCTCCGTGCTCATCTACTTCGGCATCTATCTTCTCGTCCGCGAGCGGGCCATGCTGCACAAGGAGGGCGCCTGATGGCTGCGCCGGCCCTCCCCCGCGCGAGGTCCTCCTTCGCCAGGCGCCACCACCTGTTTTGGTGCTTCCGCCATGCGGTCCTGCTGGCGTGGTCGGGCTTCGTCCTCTTCCCCATCTTCTGGATGGTCTTGACCTCCTTCAAGGATGCGGCCGAGTGGGTCACCTGGCCGCCCCACTGGATCCCGCACGATCCCACCCTCCACAACTACCGTCAGATCTTCACCTTCAGCCAGCTGGGGCAGGATCTCACCCGGCAGGCGACCGAGCAGGTCTTCAACATCTGGGGGGCGCTCATGGACTCGCTCCTCATCTGCACGGTGAGCTCCTTCGTCTCGCTCCTGCTGGGCACCTTCCTGGCCTATTCCGTCTCCCGCTTCGGCGTCGGGGGGAAGAACTTCCGCTACCTGATCCTGACGATCCGCATGGTCCCCCCGATCGTGGTCGCGATCCCCATCTTGATGTACTACGCCATCATGATCCCCCATACCACGGAGGTGCTTACGGGCGTGCGGGTGAGCTTCTACGACACCTACTCGGGGCTCGGCCTCCTCTACGTGGCGACCACGCTTCCCTTCGTCATCTGGATGATGCTGAGCTTCATCGACGAGGTGCCCTACACCCTCGAGCACGCGGCCCGCATGATGGGCGCGGGGCGCATCCACACCCTCCGGCGAGTCGTCGTCCCGCTCGTCGCCTCGGGGATGGTGGTCACCTTCCTCTTCATCTTCATCCTGAACTGGAGCGAGTTCCTCCTGGCCCTCACCCTCACCCACCCGAACGTGACGACGCTCCCCGTGCTCCTGAACAAGTTCCAGAGCGCCGTCGAGGGCCGGCTCTACGGCCCCCAGGCCGCCATCGGGACGGTCATCACGATCCCCGTGGTCGTCCTCGGGATCCTGATCCAGAAGCACCTGGTGAAGGGGTTCAGCTTCGGCATGATCCGCAAGTGATCCGCGCGCGAGGGGGGGCGCCCGTGGCGCAGATTGTCCTGAAGGACCTGGTGAAGAAGTTCGGGTGGATCACCGCCGTGGCCGGGGTGAACCTGCGGATCCACGACGGGGAGTTCCTCATTATGGTGGGCCCCTCGGGCTGCGGGAAGACCACCACCCTCAACATGATCTCGGGCCTCGAGACCCCGACCAGCGGGGAGGTCGTCATCGGGGATACGGTCGTGAACGACGTGGACCCCGGGGAGCGGGGCCTGGGCATGGTCTTTCAGGATCTCGCCCTCTTCCCCCACATGACGGTGTTCGAGAACATCGCCTTCGGGCTCAGGGTCAAGCGCGTCGCCGAGGAGGAGACCCGCCGGCGGGTCCGCCAGGTGGCCGACGTCATGCGCATCGGGCCCCTCCTCGAGAAGAGGCCCTCCCAGTGCTCCGGCGGGGAGGCCCAGCGGGTGGCGCTCGCGCGGACCATCATCACGAATCCCGCGGTCTTCCTGATGGACGAGCCCCTCTCCAGCCTCGACGCCAAGCTCCGGGTGGACATGCGGACCGAGCTCAAGCACCTGCACGAGAGGCTCCAGGCCACCTTCGTCTACGTGACCCACGACCAGGCCGAGGCCATGACCATGGCGGATCGCATCGTGGTCATGCGCGGGGGGCACATCCAGCAGGTGGGGGAGCCGCTCGAGATCTACCGCCGGCCGGCGAACCAGTTCGTGGCCGGGTTTTTCGGGACCCCCACCATGAACTTCCTGCGGGGGGCGGTGGCCAAGGAGGGCGGGCGCCCCCTCTTCCGGGCGCAGAGCCTCGCCCAGCCCCTTCCGGCGGGGAGCCCCCTCACCGGGGGGGGCGGGGAGGTCGTCCTGGGGGTGCGCGCCGAGCACGTCCTCGTCGGGGAGGGCTCCAAGCGCGGCCAGGTGACCCTGACCGAGCCCCTGGGGGACGAGACCCTCGTCTTCTTCGACTTCGGCGGGGAGGCCCCCCTGGTCGCCAAGGTGAACCCGGAGATGCACCTGGCGCCGGGCGATCGGATCGCCTTCGAGTTCGAGGAGAGCGGGTTCCACCTCTTCGACGCGGCGACGGGCGAGCGGCTCAACTGAGGGCGCTCAGAAGAGCCTCCCCCCGAGGGGCACCCGCCGGTCGGGGGCGATGAGGCTCAGGCCCTCCGCCGTGCCGTCGGGCACCCCGAGCACCAGGCACTGGCTCTGGAAGCGGGCGATCGGGCGCGGCGGGAAGTTCACCACGGCGAGGACCTGCCGGCCCACCAGGGCCCGCTTGTCGGGGTAGCTTCCGGGGAGCCCGGCCGCCGAGCGCAGCTCCCCGACCTCGGGGCCGAAGTCGATCCGGAGGCGGTAGAGCGGTTTCCGGGCCTCGGGGAAATCCTCCACCTCCCGAATCTCCCCGACGCGGATGTCCACCTTCTCAAAGTCCTCCATCTGAATCCGGCTGGCCATTCTTCTCCCTCCCCCGGGGCGTGGCGCGCAAGGCGGGGCCGGAGGCGGCCCCTCGGCGGAGAGGATAACCCACCCCGGCGCGCCGGGGGAATTTTCGGGGATCGGGCGAGATTTCCGTTGACATCGCCGGGAAATCTATATATAAAGACCGCGCCTTGGGAGTTTAGGGAAGCGCTCCTCCTTTGTTTGGTATATTAAACCGAGCGGCCGCGAGGCCCGCCGCCTGGGGGCTGGGGAGCGATGCCAGAGGGAAGGTTGTCCACCTCCCCGAACGGAAAGCGGGCGAAGGCTCCGGCCCATCGCGGCGCGGAGGGGATGCTGCGGGTGGGGGAGCGGATCCGGGACCTTAGGATGTCCTACGGGCTGACCCAGGAGGAGCTGGCCCACCGCTCGAACCTGACGAAGGGGTTCATCAGCCAGCTCGAGCGGGACCTCACCTCCCCCTCCCTGGAGAGCCTGCTGGGGATCCTCCGGGCGCTGGACACCGACATCGTGGAGTTCTTCCGGGGCCAGTCGGAGGAGCGGTTCGTCTTCGGCACCGCGGACTGCACGAACGCCGACACCTACCCCGAGGTCGAGGCCTTCGAGCTGCTGGTGCCGGGCGCGGCCAACTGCGACATGGAGCCGGCCCTCGTCACCCTGGCCTCCAAGCAGGCGATCGAGGAGCGGGCCCACGCCGGGGAGGAGTTCGGCTTCGTGCTCCAGGGGAAGGTGATGGTTCAGTACGGCCACCGCCAGTACCGCGCCGGCCGCGGGGACTGGTTCTACTTCGTGGCCAACCGGGTTCACAAGGTTTGGAATCCGTTCAAGCAGAAGGCCAAGATCCTGTGGGTTTCGACCCCCCCGAGCTTCTGAGGGGGGGAGCGGAGGCGCACCGGATGATGCGGGAATCGCCATCGAACACGCCCGAGGGGAGGATGCCTGTGAGTCCACTGGGCCGCCACATCCTTGCCGAGTTCTACGGGTGCGACCCGAGCGTGCTCAATGACCCGAAGGTCATCGAGCGCCACATGCGGGAGGCCGCCCGCGCCAGCGGGGCCACCATCGTCAAGAGCGTGTTCCACATGTTCAGCCCCTACGGCGTGAGCGGGGTCGTCGTGGTGGCGGAGAGCCACCTCGCGGTCCACACCTGGCCGGAGTACGGCTACGCCGGGGTGGACTACTTCTCCTGCGGCCCCGTGGACTGCGAGGCCGCCATCCGGCATCTGGAGGAGAAGTTCGGAGCCGACAGCGTCGAGATCAGAGAAATCGAGCGCGGCGTGCTTGCCCCCGAGGAGGAGGGTCGGCCGGCGTCGTTGATCGCCCGGAGCGGGGAGGAGGTTTCCTCCCGTTGGAGGGGCTAGGCTCCTCGAGGAGGCTGAGCAAGAGCGATGATCGTCGCCACTCCCACCAAGTATTTTCTGGCGGCCGGCTGCGCGGAGGGGTTCACCGAGCTGAACGCGTTCGACGGGGCGCTCTTGAACGCGGGCGTGGGGAACACCAACCTCATCCGGCTGAGCAGCATCCTCCCGCCCCGGTGCGAGGAGATCTCCCCCGCGCGGCTGCCCCAGGGGGCGCTCGTGCCTGCGGCCTACTCGGCCATCACCTCCTCCGATCCGGGGCAGGTCATGACCGCGGCCGTCGCGGTTGCCTACCCCGAGGACGAGGGCCACTGCGGGCTCATCATGGAGTACCACGACTTCGCCCCCCGCGAGGTGGTGGAGGAGAAGGTCCGGCGGATGGCGGTCGAGGGGATGGAGTTCCGGGGCCTGGCGGTCAAGGCCGTCAAGAGCATCGCCTGCGAGCACACGGTCCAGAGGACGGGAGCCGCCTTCGCGGCCGTTGTACTGTGGAATTAGGGAAGCCCCTTCGCGCCGCGTCGGAGGGGCCGATCCGGGGCGAGCTTTGGTTCACCGAGCTCCACACCCCGGGGGCGGGGTTCTCCCTCAGGGTGCGGCGCACCCTCCACTCGGAGAGGACCCCCTTCCAGGAGATCGCCCTGGTCGAGACCGAGGACTTCGGGCGCGTCCTCATCCTCGACGGGACCATCCAGCTCACCGAGCTCGATGAGTTCATCTACCACGAGATGCTCGTCCACGTGCCGATGTGCGCCCACCCCCGGCCGCGGCGCGTCCTCGTCATCGGCGGCGGGGACGGGGGATGCGTCCGGGAGGCGCTGCGCCATCCCGGGGTGGAGGAGGTGGTCCTCGTCGAGATCGACCGTGCCGTTCTGGACTGCTGCCGCAAGTACCTGCCGGGCGTGGCGGGAAGGCTCGACGACCCGCGCGTCGAGGTGCGCATCGAGGACGGGGTCAAGTTCCTGCGCAGGCACCGGGGCGCCTTCGACGTCATCATCGTGGACTCGACCGACCCGGTCGGCATGGCGGGGCCCTTGACGCGCGAGCCCTTCTTCCGCGCCGCGCGGGAGGCCCTGGCCCCCCGGGGGCTCTACGCCGCCCAATCCCAGGGCCCCGTCTTCGAGGGCGGGCAGATGCGCCGCGTCGCGCGGGCGGCCCGCCGGGTCTTCCGGAGCGCCTCCTTCTACCTGGCCGCCACCCCCACCTACCCGGGGGGGCTGTGGTCGTTCCTCCTGGCCGCCCGCGGGGGCAGGCCCCCGGCCGCGCGCCCGCCGCGGCGCCTCCCGGCCCGGGAGAGGACCCGCTACTACTCCCCGGCCGTCCACCGCGCCGCCTTCGCCCTTCCTCCCTTCGTGGAGGAGTTCGTGCGTTGACCGGGGGGCGGCCGGCATCTTCGGGCGGCCCGCCGCCGGGGTTCCTCCCCCGCACTCCCTTCCTGTGGACCGAGCGGCCCTTCGAGGCGGCCCGCGTCGCCCTCTTCGGCTGCCCCTTCGACGCCACGGCGAGCTTCCGCCCGGGCGCCCGCTTCGGCCCCGAGGCCCTCCGCTCGGCCTCGGACGGCCTGGAGACCTACAGCCCCCTCCTCGAGAGGGATCTGGAGGAGGTCCCCTACTGCGACCTGGGGGATCTGGCCCTCCCCGCCGGCGACGTGGAGGGGGCGCTCGGGCGCATCCGGGCCGAGGCTGGGCGCATCCTCGCGGCGGGGAAGATCCCCTTCGCCCTGGGGGGGGAGCACCTGGTGAGCCTCCCCCTCATCGAGGCGGCGCTCGAGGCGCGGCCCGGCCTCGTGGTGTTCCAGTGGGACGCCCACGCGGACTTGAGGGAGGACTACCTGGGGGCCTCCCTCTCCCACGCCTGCGTCATGCGCCGGGTGGCGGAGCGGGCGGGGCCGGAGCGCCTGGTCCAGTTCGGCGTCCGCTCGGGGACGCGGGAGGAGTGGGCCTGGATGCGCTCGCACGGGACGCTGCGCCCCCTGACCCCCGAGGCGGTCGGCGAGGCGCTCCGGGCCCACGCGGGAAAACCCATCTACCTCACCCTGGACCTCGACGTCTTGGACCCGGGCGAGCTCCCCGGGACGGGCACCCCCGAGCCGGGGGGGGCGCGCTTTGGCGAGCTGGCCGCGTGCATCCTCGCCCTCAAGCGGGCCCGGGCCCCCCTCGCCGCCCTCGACGCCGTGGAGCTGGCCCCCCAGCTCGACCCCTCAGGCGTGAGCGCCCTCGCCGCGGCCAAGGCGGTCCGGGAGCTCTTGCTGGCCCTTCCCCTCTAGGGAGGCAGGCTTCCCGGGGATCCTCGGGCTCGGCCCGGCGGCCCCGCCTGCCTTGATCGCCGGGACGCGGCGGTATAGGCTCTGCTTTGTATACTGTATACTTCTCAGGAGTCCCGGGGCGAGAGACCAACTGGGCTTCATGCCCGACGCGAGAGGCGGGCGGGGCGGTGCCCCCCGATCCCCGACCCGGTGGAGAGGCCATGCCCGAAGAGAAACCGCGCGAGTTCGTAGGGAAGGTCGAATACAAGAAGGGGCTCGAGGGGGCCATCACCCACGAGAGCAACATCAGCTACGTGGACGGGGCCAACGGGAGGCTCATCTACCGCGGCTACAGCATCGAGGACCTCTGCGCCGGTGGGGCCAGCTACGAGGAGACGGCCTACCTCCTCCTCCAGGGGAGGCTCCCCAAGCGGGGGGAGCTGGACGCCTTCTCGAAGGACCTCGCCCGCCGCCGCCCCATCCCCCAGGAGGTGAAGGCCCTCGTCAGCCAGATCGCCACCAAGTGCCACCCCATGAGCTCCCTCAGGACGGCGGTCTCCCTCCTCGGGTGCCTCAACCCCAAGGAGTTCACGGTCACGGTCGAGAACGACTACGAGATCGCCTTGAACCTGACGGCCCAGATCCCCACCATCGTCGGGGCCATCCAGCGCGTCAGGCGGGGCCAGCCCATCCTGGAGCCCGACCCCTCCCTCCGCCAGGCCGAGGATTTCCTGCGCATGATGACGGGGAGCAAGCCCGACGCCCGCACCGCCGAGGTGATGGACACGGCCTTCGTCCTCCACGCCGAGCACGGGATGAACGCCTCGACCTTCAGCGCCATGGTGGTGAACAGCTCCCTGACCGACCTCTACAGCTCCATCGTCGCGGGCATCGGCTCCTTGAAGGGCCCCCTCCACGGCGGGGCGAACGAGGCGACGCTCAAGACCTTCCTCGAGATCAAGGACCCGGCCCGGGTGGAGGAGTGGTTCAAGCGCTCCAAGGAGAAGAAGGTCAAGATCATGGGTTTCGGCCACCGGGTGTATAAGGCCTACGACCCGCGGGCGCGCGTCTTCGACCCGATCGCGAAGGAGCTCTCCGAGAAGGCGGGGACGGGCCACCTCTACGAGATCGCCAAGAAGCTCGAGGCCCTCGTCGTGGCCGACCTGGGGGGTCGGGGCATCTTCCCCAACGTGGACTACTTCTCGGGGATCATCTACAACGCCATGGGGGTCGAGACCGAGCTGTTCACCCCCATCTTCGCCGTGGCGCGGATCGCCGGCTGGTCGGCCACCATCCTGGAGTACCTGCCCGACAACCGCCTCTTCCGCCCCCGCCACATCTACACGGGGGACCTCGAAGGCAAGTACGTCCCCATCGAGAAGCGCTAGGTTTCACGATTTGGAGAGAGGGGGGCCGCGAGGCCCCCTTTTTCTTTTGGGCGGGGGGCCGCTCAGCCCCCCACCTCGAAGCACCTGCGCACGGCGGCCATCCGCTCGGGGGAGGTCATGAGGTCCACGGCCGTCATGGCCATGGCCTGCGCCCCCAGCCTGAGGACGCGCCTTCCCGCCTCGCCCCCAGAGGCCTCGGCGAAGGCGTGCGTGTGGCCGGCCACCTCGGGGGGGACCATGGCGAGCCTCGGGTGGATGGCCGGGAGCCTCTGGCTGAGATTCCCGAAGTCGGTGCTGCCCGCGCCCTGGGTGGCGGTGTCCACCTCGTCGGGCTCTACCCCGAGGGCCCGGAGGTTCGCCTCGAAGAGGGCGTCGAATTCTGTGTTGCGCTTCAAGGGGAGGTAGACCAGGGGGTCCTCCCGGATCTCGACCCGGGCCCCGTGCGCCAGGGCCGCCCCCTCGGCGCAGGCGCGCACCCGGCGGACCAGCTCGGGCAGGAACTCCGCCCTCCGGCTCCTGGCGAAGAAGAGCGCCTGGGTGTGCTCGGGGATGATGTTGGCCGCGTCCCCTCCCTTGGTGATGATGGCGTGGAGCCGCACGTCCTGGGGGAGCTGCTGCCGGAGGAGGCCGACGTTCTGGTAGGCCGCGACCAGGGCGTCCAGCGCGTTGACTCCCCTCTCCGGGGCGGCGGCGGCGTGGGAGGGCTTTCCGTAGAAGTCCATGTAGAGCTTCACCCGCCCCAGGGCGGGGCGGAAGATCTGGTTGTACTGGCCGGGGTGGATCATCATGGCGGCGTCCACCCCCTCGAAGACGCCGGCTTCGATCAACTTGATCTTGCCGCCTCCCCCCTCCTCGGCGGGCGTGCCGACGCTCAGGACCTCGCCCGGGAGCTCCCCGGCCAGCGCCGCCAGAGCCGCCGCCGCGCCCACCCCCATCGTGGCGATGATGTTGTGGCCGCAGGCGTGGCCCAGGCCCGGGAGCGCGTCGTACTCGCTGATGAGGGCCACCCGGGGCCCGGGGGAGGCGCCGGGCCTCCTCCCCTTGAAGGCCGTGGGGAGCCCCCCCGCCCCCCGCTCGACCTCGAAGCCCCGCTCCTCCAGGAAGTCCGCCAGCCAGGCCGCGGCCTTCATCTCCTCGTAGGCGGTCTCGGGGTTCTGGAAGATCCGGTCGGCGAGTTCCGAGAGTCTGGGCAGCAGGCCCTCCACGATCGCCGGGATGCGGGCCTTGAGCGCCTTTGCGTCCATGGGGCTCTCCTAGCGCTGCATCCTGGGGTCCAGGACGTCCCTCAGCCAGTCGCCGAGCAGGTTGATGGCGACCACGACCCCCATCAGGGCCAGGCCCGGGAGCACCGTCAGCCACCAGTGGCCGCTCAGCAGGAACTCGTAGCCGTGGGCGATGGCGCCGCCCAGGGAGGGCACCGTCGGGGGGACGCCCAGGCCGAGGAAGCTCAGGGTCGACTCCAGCAGCATGACCCGGGGCAGCTCCACCGCCGAGATGATGAGGATGGGGGTCATCACGCTCGGCAGGATGTGGCGGAGGATGAGGACGAGCGGGGAGGCCCCCAGGGCCCGGGCCGCCTCGACGAACTCCCGCTCCCGGGTGGCCAGGACCGAGCCCCGCACGGTGCGGCCGTAGACGGCCCAGTGGGTGATGCCGATCAGGAGGATGAGCTTGCCGACGCCCGAGCCGAAGATGGCGATGACGGCGAGCGCCACGAGCACCGTGGGGAGGGTGAGCTGGAAGTCCGCCAGGCGCATGATGAGGGCGTCCGCGCCGCCCCCCTTGTAGCCGCTCCAGACGCCCAGGGAGACCCCGATCAGGATCGAGAGGGTCACCGAGGAGAGCCCCACCGCGAGCGAGATGCGGAAGCCGTAGAAGATGTAGCTCAGGAGGTCCCGCCCCAGGCCGTCCGTCCCCAGGAGGTGGCCGGGGGCCGCCCCCTCCAGGAAGAAGGGGGGCCTCAGGGCCAGGTTCAGCCTCTGGCCGATGGGGTTGTAGGGGGAGATCCAGGGGGCCGCGGCCGCGATGAGGAGGGCGGCCAGGAGGACGAGGAGGCTCAGCGCCGCGTCCGGCCGGGCGGCCAGGGAGAGAGAACTCCTCCGCCGGGCGGGGGGGGCCTCGAAGACCTCCTCCCGCGCGATGCCGATCGCCGCCTCCTGCGCCATGGCTCTCCTCAGGTCACCCGGACCCTGGGGTCCACGAAGGAGTAGGAGATGTCCACGATCAAGTTGATCACGATGAAGATCCCGGCCGTCACGAGCGCCCAGCTCATGACCACCGGGTAGTCGAGCTTCTGGATGGAGTCGAGGATGAGCCGCCCCATGCCCGGCCAGGCGAACACCCGCTCGGTCACCACGGCGCCGGCCAGGAGGCTCCCCATCTGGAGGCCCGCGATGGTGATGAAGGGGATGAGGGTGTTCTTCAGGGCGTGCTTGAAGACGACGGCCCGCTCGGCCAGCCCCTTCGCCCGCGCCGTGCGGACGTACTCCTGCCCCAGGACGTCCAGCATCCCCGAGCGCACGAGGCGGATGAAGAGCGCCAGGCGGTAGAGCGCGAGGGAGCCCGCGGGCAGCACCAGGTGCTCCCACCCTCCCCGCCCCGAGGTGGGGAGCCACCGCAGGAGGACGCCGAAGACCAGGATGAAGACGATCCCCACCCAGAAGGGGGGGGCCGAGATGCCCACCAGGGAGCCCGAGAGGAACAGCCGGTCCAGCGCCCCGCCCCGGTAGCTCGCGGCGATGACCCCGAGTGGGATCGAGAGCAGGGTGGCGACCAGCATGGCCGTGAGGACGAGCTCGAGCGTCGCCGGCACCCGCTCCAGGACGAGCCCCATGGCGGGGACCCCGTGGTGGTAGGAGATCCCGAGGTCCCCCCTCAGGGCGTTCCGCAGGAAGAGGACGTACTGGACGGGGATGGATCGGTCGAGGCCGAAGGCGCGGCGCAGCCGCACGATGTCCTCCGGCGTCCCCTCCTCCCCCACGAGGAGGGCGATGGGGTCGCCCGCGGCCTGGAGCATCGCGAACATCACGAGGCTCACCGCGAGAAAGACGCCGATGCTCTGGAGGAAGCGCCGGAAGAGGAATTTGTGCAAGGCGAGTCCCCGCCTCCCCGGGGGCCGCGGGGCGTCGGGCCCCGGCGGCCCCCGGGGGCCGAAGGTTCAGTTCTTGTCCGCCAGGGTGATCTCCTGGGCGAGGACCCACTCGTTGAAGCGCGGCTTGAGGTTCACGCTCTTCTGGGTGGCGATGATGGCCTCCTGCTGGTAGAGGGGCAGGGAGGCGAGGTCGCCCATCGTGATCTCCCACATGCGCTCCCAGAGCGCCTGGCGCTTCTTGTCGTCCATCTCGACGGAGGCCTTGGCGGCGATGGCGTCGGCCTCCTCGCTCCGGTAGTGGCCCCGGTTGATGCGCCCGAAGCCGCGCTTGAGATCGCGCGTGTGGAAGACGGCGTTGTAGGTGGGGGTCACGTACTGCGTCCCCCACCCCGCCATGAACATCGAGAAGTCCCCGGCGTCCATCTGCGGGAAGAAGACCGCCTTGGGCCGGGGGTTGGGGGTGGCGACGATGCCCGCCTTGGTGAGCATCCCGGCGATGGCCTCGCACATGGGGCCGTCGTTGATGTAGCGGTCGTTCGGGCAGTCGAGGCGCGTCTTGAAGCCGTTCGGGAAGCCCGCCTCGGCGAGGAGCTTTTTGGCCCTCGCGGGGTCATAGGGCAGGCGCTTGAGCCGGTGGTTGTAGCCGAAGGCCTGGGGCGGGTTGAGCTGGGTGGCGGGGACCCCGCTGCCGTGCATGACGGCTTTGAGGAGCGCCTGCACGTCCAGGGCGTGGGCCACCGCCTGGCGCACCTTGAGCTTGAGGAAGGGATTGGGGTGGCCCTTGGGGAGGCCCGGGGAGTAGGGGCCCTCCTTCTGGAGGGGCCCGCCTTCCTTGCGCCAGTGGTCGAAGGTCAGGTAGATGGTGCGCTGGGTGACGGTGCGGTACACCTTGAGGTTGGGGTTCGCCTCAAGCTGCGGGGCGTCCACGGGGGAGACGCCCCACACCACGTCGATCTCGCCCGCGAGGAGGCCCGCCGTCCGCGCGGCGTTGACGGGCACGGGCCGGACGCGGACCTTCTTGATGGTGGGCGCGCCCTTCCAGTAGGCCGGGTTCGCCGCCATGTCGATGTGGTCGTCCTTCACCCACTCGACGAATCTGTAGGGTCCGGTGCCGACGGGCTTGCGGGCGAAGACGGCGTCGCCCACCTTCTTGATGTAGTCGACGGGCACGATGGCGATGTTCGCCAGGTCCTCGGGCAGGGTGGGGTAGGGCGTGCCCGTGTCGATCTCCAGGGTGGCCTCGTCGACGACGCGGACCTCCTTGATCCCCTTGGTGAAGTGCTTCATCTGGCTCTTGGCGAATCCCTTCCCCTGGGCGCGGAGGAGGCTCTCCTTGGCCACCTCGGCCGTGAAGGGGGCGCCGTCGTGGAAGCGCACGCCCTTGCGCAGCTTGATGAGCCACCGGGTCGGGCTCGCGGCCTTCCAGGAGAGGGCGAGGCCGGGCTCGAGGCCCCCGTCGATCGCCCGGAAGATGAGCGCCTCGAACATGTGCATCTGGATCGAGATCGTCGTGGTCTCGTTGCGCCCCTGGGCGTCCAGGGTGGCGGCGTCGCCCTGGAAGGCGATGACGAAGTGCTCCTTCGCGGCGTGGGCCGCGGGGGGCAGGGCGAGGAGGAGGGCGGCCAGCGCCGGGCCGGCCCAGCGGGGGAGCCCCCGGGCGCTGCGCGGGGGGCGGCTCATCGTGCGTCTCATGGTCTTGCTCCTTTCTCGGGAACGGGCGGCGCGCCCCCGGGTCGGGGGGGGCCGCTCGGTCACCGGCCAAGACGGCAACACCCTGGCGTGCCAGGGGAGGAATGGCGCTTTCCGGGGACTCAGGAGCTCCATTTTATAACAACCGCGGGGGGATTTCTTCTCATTCGTTTTCCCCCTCCCCCCGGCCCCGGGGCGGAGGGCGGGAGGAGGCCCAGGTGGGAAGCTTCGCGCACACTTTTTTTGTGGAATGCCGGGGGTTTTCGGACGTCCGCGACATCACCGGGGAGGTCGCGGGGGCGCTCGGGCGGAGCGGGCTGAGGGAGGGGATCGCGCTCGCCTCGGTCCCCGGCTCGACGGCGGGCCTGACCACGATCGAGTTCGAGCCGGGGGCGGTCTCGGACCTCCGGGCGGCCATCGCCCGCCTGGCACCCGAGGACATCCCCTACGCCCACGACGCGCGCTGGGGGGACGGCAACGGCTTCTCCCACGTGCGGGCGGCGCTGCTGGGCCCGAGCGTGGCGCTCCCCTTCCGGGGGGGGAGGCTCGTGGCCGGCGCCTGGCAGCAGATCGTGCTGGTCGATTTCGACAACCGCCCGAGGCGGCGGAGGGTCGAGGTGCAGCTCGTGGGGGAGTGAAGAGGGGGCTATTGCGAAAGCTGGGTTTTGAAGCCTCTCTTTCCAACCTTATCCAAGATCATGAAGCCAATCTCGTATCGGTATCTCTGCTTGAGATCCTCTTCGTTGTCTCGTTTTTCTTGTATCTCTGTTTCCAGTTTTTTTCGCAATCCTTCTATGGAATCGCGAATCTCATCGCGGACTCTCTGATCTGGGAATGACCCCAAGTTTTTTAATGCCAGACTACGGAGCTCATCGAAACTTTTGTTCTTCGGCAAGTACCCCTCGAGGAACCTGTTCCTTCTCTCGGCAAGGCTCTCGCTGGCGGAATCCAATGCAAGATTCTGGTACCATTGCACCAAGTTCAAGGGGCCCCACAGAAAGTCTTCGCCTCTTCCGCTTTTTCCCCTGGATTGCTTGATGTAGAGCTTCGATCGGAGGACAATTTCTGCGCCGGTGCCGCAAGCTAAAGCGTATACCAAAAGGTAGCTTGTAATGAGCCCGTAGTGGTATAGACCGGCAAAAACAAGAGCGGAGATCACGCCTCGACTGAAACAATATATTTGGCCCCACGGGGTCAAGAATGCTGTTCCAGAGCCCTTTTTGAATCTTTCATGTACACCTTGGAAACCTGAGGCAAAACCGATGAGGAGGGAAAGAAGAGACCAGAAGTAGTTCCGGTCCACTCACGCCCCCGGGATCACAAGGCGAGGAGGGATACGGTCGCTGTCACGATTTGCTCGACGACGTTGTCGCGGTTTTTTACCTTGACGAGTCCCTCTTCTTCCAATTCCTTGATGATTGGCTGAAGATCGTGGCTATGGATGTTGCACAGGGAGGTGATTTCCAAGAACGGCATGGATTTCCGTTCTGCTAGAGCATGAACGACCTTGTCCTTGATATCGTTTGAGGCCTCATTTCCCATCTCTCAATCCTCCTGCGTGAGGCCGACGAATCCAATGTCATTATACGCTATTTCGGGAGGGAAGAGCGATCAAAGAATGACGCTTTTGTATTTGAATTTTACGCAAGGGCATCTTGTTGAGGAAGTCCTGACTCCGCTTTTCCGTAGGCACAAAACGCATGCTTCTTGTGCACTCCAGACTCCCCCCTACTCCCCCTCGGCGTACTCCTCAAACGTGTAGAAGAGCCCGTCCAGGACGCGGGCGGCCTGCTCGTCGAGCCTGGCCTTGTCGAGGGGCAGCTCGATGGCGTAGCGGAAGGCGCCGTCGTGGTAGTGCTTGACCTCGTGCTCCCCCTCCTCGCCCGCCTCCTCCATGCCGTCGTAGACGAAGTCGTTGATGGGGTCCTTGCTGTCCAGGATGGCGTGCTCGATGTCCTCGTTGACGGTGCGGTTGGCGGTGGCGAAGCTGACCCGGAGCTTGCCCTCCGCGTCGAGCTTCTCGAACTCAAACCAGCACATCTCGTTCAGCCGGAGCCTGAGGGCCCGGCCCGATGGGTCGGGCTCCATGGTGAAGCGGTCGTCCGAGGAGAAGCGCTTGATCATCCCGGTGATGATGTCGGCCACGGCGAAGCCTCCCTCCCGGGCAAGCACGGCGCGCTCGTTCGGGTTGCGGCCGGCGGGGATGGGGCGCGCGCGGCGGGCGCGCGTGCCGGCCGCCTCCCGAATATAGCGGGCGGGCCCGGCCCCGCCAATCCCGGGGCCCGGCCAGGCTAGCGGGAGGTCCGCCGCCGGGAGGGGGCCTTCCGCTTGGCCCGCGCCCGGGGGGGCGCCGCTCGTTTCTTCCCCCCCTTCGCCCCGGGGGCGGCCTTCACGCCGTGGATGCCCCAGGAGGAGTCCTTCACGGTGATGAAGACGTGGTCCTCCTCGCCGATCACCGTGGCGCTGTGCAGAGTGTTGGCCGGGACGTGGATGATGTCGCCGGGCCCGAGGGTCCTCTTCTTGCCGGCCACCTCCATGCGGATTCGGCCCTGGATGATGTAGCTGAACTGCTCGTTCGGGTGGCTGTGGAGCTCGGCCCGGGTGCCGGCGGGGATGGTCATCTTCCCGAAGATCATCCGCTCCCCCTCGACGAAGGGGCCGCGGGCGGTGCTGTAGTCCCCCCCGGCGTGGCGGGCCTTCATGGTCTTGGTGCTGTAGTAGTAGGGCATGCGTGCTCCTCCGGGGCCGGGGGCGAAGGGGGGCGCCCGGCCCTCCGGACGCCCCCCCCGCGCTCGCTTCAGACGGGCACTATTTCCCGGTCATCGACTTGATGAGGTCGGCGTACTCCTTGAAGCGGCCCGCGCGGAGCTTGTCATAATCCTCCCCGCTCATGAACTGCACGGGCTCGCCGATGTTCTTCATGAAGCTCTGGAAGGAGCGGTTCTTCGTCAGCTTCT
>CAYMWZ010000029.1:0-16958 GCA_964394385.1 uncultured Nitrospinaceae bacterium
CGGTCACGTAGATGAACCCGCGCCGGTCCACGAGGACGTCCTCGCTCTGGGTGACCAGGGCCTTGGGGAGAAGCCCCAGCCGCCGGGCGGGGTCCGCCGGAATGTAGTACGCCACCTCCCGGGGGTGAAGGGGGTCCGCCAAGTCGTACACCCGGAGCCCCGCGTTGAAGTAGGTGAGGTAGACTCGGTCGTCCCGCTGCTCGAGACAAGAGAGTCCCTGGGCGTGGTGCTGGTTGTGGGGGCCGAAGCGCCCGCCCCGCTCGCAGAAGTTCTTGTGGGAATAGCCCGGCGGCGGCTCCGGCACGGGGAAGAGGCTCATCAGGCGGGGGCTCCTCTCGTCCCGGATGTCGATGACGGCCGCGTAGTTCAAGGGCTCGTCGCAGTTCTCCCTGATGGCCTCGCTGTTGATGACCGCAAACCCGCGGCTGAGGAATGGATAGGCCGTGTGGACGGCGATGGTGCTCCCGAGGGGGGGATAGACGTTGAAGCGGCTGAGGAGCCGGGGGGAGGCGATGTCCCCGATGTCGAGGATGACCATGCCCCCCCGGGCGTAGGGAAGGTACGCCCTCCCGCCCTCGGCGTGGGCGGGGCCGTGGTTGAAGATGCGCATACCCTCCCCCGCTCCGTGGACCGTCCCCCTCTCCTCGCCCTCTTGCTCGGGGAGCCACCATCGGCCGGCCTCGCGGGGCCGACTTGGGTCCTTGAGGTCGAGGATGCGATAGATGTTCCCCCGGAAGCCGAGCGCGTAGGCGGAGAGGTGGGCGTAGCGCCCCCCGCTGTAAAAATTCCGGTGGGTGCCCTGGGCGCCGGTCTCCCAATGGGAGAGCCGCCGGGGGGAGGCGGGATCTTTCTCCACGTCCCAGAGATAGACCCCCTCGGCCTCGGGCGGCTCCTCGGGCCGCGGGCCCCAGCCGGGGGGGATCCGCTCCAGGGAGGTGAGGAGGAGTCCTTCGGCCACCTGGACCTGGAGGGTCCAGGTGTTGTCCGGGCCCGGGAGGAAGCGAAGGTACTGGGGCGCCTCGGGGTCGGTGACGTCGAGGACGCTCCAGCCACTCACCCAGAATTGCGAGAGGTAGAGGTAGAAGCGGCCATTCACCTCCTGCATGGCGATCTTGAAGGCGGGCCGGTCCTCCAGGCCGTGGTAGCCCACCAGCTCCACATTCTCCGCGGCCAAGGCGGCGGGCACCTGCGAGACCGCCATGCTCCCCTCCTCCGGGCGCATCCCCCAGCCCGCCCCGGCAGCCGGAGGCGAACTTGGGCGCGCGCATGAGACCATGGGCCGTTATGTACCCCAGCCCCGCCCGGCGGTAAAGTCGCCGAAGCGATCGATCGCATCCACCCCGAGAAAGCCGCTCATGGATCTTCCCTACTACCCCATCAACATCGGGGGCGGCATGCTCATGTGCTACTTCCAGCGGCTCTCCCAGACGGGCCGCGACTCCGCGCCCCACGGGAAATCAGGGTCTAATAGCGGATCGCCTCGCACTGGCCGCCGTCGACGTTGATCGCCTCTCCCGTGACGAACTCTGCGAGGTCTGAGACGAGGAAGAGAACCGCTTTGGCGCAATCGTCGGGCGTCACGAACCGGCCCATGGGGATGACGCTCAAGCGCTCGGCCTCGACTTCTTCGACGCTCTTTCCGGCCAGCGCGGCCGTTCGCCTGTTCTGCAGCTCCATCCGCGGGGTCTCGGTCGCGCCCGGGTTCAGGAGGTTGACCCGGATGCCCTCGGGCGCCAGGCGCCGGGCGAGATTGTGCTTGTAGGCCGCCAGGGCGGCGTTGGGCATGCAGCCCGAGGCGCCGAACACGTGCGTGTGGACCTGGCCCAGCCCCGCCGTGAAGACGATGCTGCCGCCTCCCCGGGCGCGCATGTGAGGAACGGCGGCCCGCACCAGGCGCACGGCAGAGCGCAGCTTGAGGTCGATGGCGACGTCGATGTCCTCGTCCGTCGTGTCCACGGGGTCTGAACGTCGGCTCACCCCCGCCACGCAGACGAGAATGTCGAGGCCGCCGAGGCGCCCGGCCGTCTCCCCGACCGCCCACTCGGTCTTGCCCGGAGCGGTGAGATCGCAAGAGAGCGCCTCGGCCGCCCCCCCCGCTGCCCGGATGGCCGAGACCGCCTCCTCAAGATTTTTCTCGTTCCTCGCGACCAGGGCCACCGACGCCCCCGCGCGGGCGATCCACTCGGCGCATGCCCGGCCAATCCCCTGGCTCGCCCCGGTGACGAGGGCGCACTTTCCGCTCAAATCAATGGGCACCATGATTTCCCTCCTCGCCCTGGAACCCGATGGAACTCATTCAGCCATCCCGAGAGTGGCTATGCCCAAGATGCGGATTCTATATATATTGGACGCCTGCCGGCGAGCGCGGCGCGATGCGGTCACTGAGGAGAGCGTCATGGCCAAAAAGACGATTGCGGATATCGACGTTCGCTCAAGGCGCGTCCTGATGCGGGTGGACTTCAACGTTCCCCAAGACGAAAGCGGCCGGATCACGGATGATCGGCGCATCCGGATGGCCCTCCCGAGCGTCCAGCACGTCCTGAAGGGCGGCGGCAGGCTGATTCTGACGAGCCATCTCGGCCGGCCGGAGGGGAAGGACCGCAAGGCCGATCAGCGGTGGACCCTCGCGCCGGTGGCCGCGCGCCTCACGGACCTGCTCGGCGGGCCTGTCGCCTTTGCCGCCGACTGCGTGGGGCCGGAAGCCCAGAAGGCCGCCGCGGGCCTTCGGGAAGGGCAGTGCTGCCTCCTCGAGAACTTGCGCTTCCACGCGGCCGAGCAAATCAAGGACAAAGACGCCGCCAAAGATCCAGCGCTGCGGACGCAGAAGGAGGTCTTCGCGCGCCAGCTCGCGGATCTCGCGGAGGTGTACGTCAACGACGCCTTCGGAACCTGCCACCGCGACAACGCCAGCATGCTGACCGTGCCCCGGCTGATGGCCGGAAAGCCGCGCGTGGCGGGGTTCCTCCTGGAGAAGGAGCTCAAGTACCTGGGCGACGCGTTGAACGACCCCCATCGGCCCTTCGTCGCGATCATCGGAGGGAAGAAGGTCTCGGACAAGATCGGCGTGATCGAGGCCCTCTTGGCGAAGTGCGACCACGTCCTGATCGGCGGCGCGATGGTGTTCACCTTCATGCGGGCCGCCGGCCAAAAGACGGGAAAAAGCCTGGTCGAGGCGGACAAGGTGCAAGAGGCCAAGCGGCTCCGCGACCTCGGCGGCGAGAAGCTCAAGCTCCCGGTGGACATCGTCGCCGCAGGAGAACTGAAGCCCGGTGCAGAATCCCGGGTGATCGGGGGCGACATCCCCGAGGGCCTCATGGGCCTGGACATCGGGCCCAAATCCGTCGAGCGCTTCTCCCAAATCATCGGCCGCGCCAGAACCATCGTCTGGAACGGCCCCATGGGCGTCTTCGAGGTCAAGCCCTTCGACGCGGGGACGTTTGCGGTAGCGGAGGCCCTGGCCTCAGCCACGGCGAAGGGGGCCACGAGCGTCATCGGGGGGGGCGACAGCGCGGCCGCGATCGAGCAGGCGGGGCTCAGCGACAGAGTGACTCACGTCAGCACGGGCGGGGGCGCGAGCCTGGAGTTCCTGGAGGGGAGGCCCTTCAAGGCGGTCGAGGTCCTCGACGAGGCCTAGCCCCCGCCTCACATGAAATAGCGGCGGTCCTTGAGGCTCGGGTACATCGAGGCCACCCACTCCCCGTAGCCGTTGAAGATGATCGTGGGCCGCTTCTCGTTCGTGCCCAGCATGCGCTCGGTCTTCTGGGACCAGCGGGGGTGGTCGAAGTCGGGGTTGATGTTCGCCCAAAAGCCGTATTCTTCGGGCGCGACCGCCTCCCAGAAGGTCCTGGGCCGCGTGTCCGTGAACTCGATCGAGACGATCGACTTGACGCTCTTAAATCCGTACTTCCATGGCGTGATGAGCCGGAGCGGCGCCCCGTGCTGCTGGGGGAGGGGCTTTCCGTAAATTCCGGTCACGAGGAGGGTGAGCTCGTTCATCGCCTCCTCCATCGTGAGCCCTTCGACGTAGGGCCAGGGGTACCAAAGCCTGAGCTGGCCCACGGCCACCGTGCGGTCGAGAAAAGTGGTGAGCTTGACGAAGCGCGCCCCGCTCGAGGGTTCCACCTTTTTGATGAGGGACGAGAGGGGAAAACCCGTCCAGGGCACGGCCATGGCCCACGCCTCCACGCAGCGGAACCGGTAGAGGCGCTCCTCGAGAGGCATGGAGCGGACGAGGTCGTCGATGTCGTACACCTTGGGCTCGCGGACGAGGCCCTCCACCCGCACCTGCCAGGGGCGGATCTTGAGGCGCTGGGCGAGCCAATAGATGCCCTTGGTGCCGCCAAACTCGTAAAAATTGTTGTACTGGGCCGCCGTCTTCGCGTCCGTCAGGGGGCGGTCCAGGGTGAAGGCCGGGTTGCGCCGGGCGGGATAAAGGTCGAGGGTCTTGTCCTCTGATGGTTTCTCCCCCGGGGCGGCCTCGGCCCCGATCCCCCCCAGGATTCCTCCCGCCAGGGCGCCGGCCGCCCCGAGCAGGAATTTCCGCCGATTCCAGAAGAGGGCCTCGGGCGTGACCTCGCGCTCCGGGATGGCCCAGCCCGGCCTTCGGATGCGGTGCATGGTGTTCTCCTTCTCAGCGGCTTCTCGGTCCCGTGATAGGATAAGGATCCCGGGACGCCGGGCGCGCAGGCATCCCCTCTTGGAAAAAACACGCGCCCCTATAATATGTTCCCCAGAGGGAATCCTGGCTCCCGCCAATGGTCCCCCGTAGGCACCCCATTGTACACGCCTAGAGGGGGCAGATTCGCTGGCCGGGGCATAGTTTAACAATTTTTGCAGCCACCATGTGAACTCCCGCGTCGGCAGGCACGGGCCCTCTCCGGTGGTCCGACTCCTCCGCGCTACTTCTTTCGAGGGATGAAATGGCAGAGATTCGCTATCCGGTGGAACGCCTTCAGAACTTCATCCAGGCGGCTTTCGTCGCCCAGGGGGTGCCCGAAGAGCACGCGCGCATTGCCGCCCAGCGCATGATCGAGTCCGATCTGCGCGGCATGGGTGCCCACGGAATCCTGCGCCTGCCCCCTTACAGTCGGCGCATCCGCGAAGGCGGCTACAACTTGAAACCCGAGATCAAGGTGACCCGCGAGACCCCCGTGAGCGCCCTGGTGGACGGGGACAATGGCCTGGGCCAAGTAGTCATGACCTTCGTGGCCGACCTCGCTATCCGCAAGGCCAAGGAGAGCGGGATGTGTTGGATCGGCACCCATCACGACAACCACGCCGGCTGCGGAGGAGTGTACGCCTCGCTGCCCCTCAAGCATGACATGATCGCCATGTACAGCACCGTGGCGAACGCGAACCACATGGCTCCCTGGAACGGCGTGGACCGCCTGCTCAGCACGAACCCCCTCGCCATCGCGATCCCCGCAGGGGAGGAACCGGCCGTCGTGCTCGACATCGCCACCACGGTGGTCTCCTACGGCCGGATCAAGCTGGCCGCCCAGCGGGGCGAGACAATGCCCGTCGGATGGATGATCGACCGGAAGGGAGAGCCCCTCACCGACCCGAACCGCTCGGACGAGGGCTTCCTGCTCCCCATCGGCGGCTACAAAGGCTACGGGCTCAACTTCATCCTCGGGGCCCTGGCGGGGGTGCTGAACGGCGCGGCGTTCGGGAGTGCCGTCATCGACTTCAACAAGGACTTCAAGAGCACGACCAACACCGGCCACCTGTACTTCGTCATGCGGCCCGACCTCTTCCGCGACCCCAAGGAATTCAAGGCCGAGATGGACCTCCGCATCCGCGAGATCCGCAACTCGACCCCGATGGAGGGCAAAGGCCCCATCCTCCTGCCGGGCGAGCTGGAACACCGCTCGCAGATCGAAGTCCGCGAGAAGGGGGTTCCCATCAACGAGACCCTGCTGAAGCAACTCCAGGAGTTGGCAACTTCGCTCGGCCTCAAGGACCGCCTCGAGGGCTAGGCCCGGCGCGGCGCGATCAACGGGGGAGCCCATGGACCTGCAGCTTCGGGGAAAGACCTGCTTGGTGACCGGCGCGAGCAGAGGGATCGGCAGCGGCGCGGCGAGGGTTTTGGCCGCCGAGGGCGCGCGCGTCGCCCTCCTCGCCCGCCGGGAAAACCTCCTGAACGAGCTGGCCGAGGAGATCGCCGCGCGCGGCGCCCCGCGCCCCGTCGTGATCGCCGCCGACGTGACCGCAGACGATGCGCCCGCCCGAATCCTGGAGACCGCCTACGATGCGCTCGGCGGCGTCGACATCCTGGTGAATTGCGCCGGCGGCTCGCGCCCGACCACCTGGAACGCGCCCGAGGAAAGCTGGGCCGAAGGCATGACCCTCAACTTCACGGCGACGCGGCGCCTGACCACGGCCTTGCTCCCCAAGATGATCGAGAACCGATGGGGCCGCGTCATCATCATGACCGGGACCTCCGAGCCCCGCGGGGTGAACGTGTCCGGATCGGCCAAGGCGGCGGTGCACGCCTGGGCGAAGGGCCTCTCGCGCGATCTTGGCAGGCACGGCGTGACCGTCAATTGCCTCGCCCCCGGGCGCATCCACTCCGAGCAGATCGACGAGCGGCTCCACCCCGATCCCGAGGAGGCGAAGCGCTTTGCCGAACAAAACATCCCCCTCGGCTATTTCGGCGAGCCCGAGGACATGGGGCATTTGATCGCCTTCCTCGCCTCACCCCTGGCGCGCTATATCACCGGCGTGGTGATCCACGTGGACGGCGGAATGCGCCGGTTCGCCTACTAGCCGAGCCAAAAACCGAGGCGAGGCCCCGATCTTCATTTCCCTCCGCGGGCGCCGCGCACGATGTCTCTCTCATCCCGTCCCGATCAAGACCCCGCCCACGACGATCAGCAGGCAGCCCAGCGCCATGAAGGCGGTCACCATCTCCATCCCCTTGGGAAGAAGCAGGGAGAAGAGCAGGACAAAAAACGGCTGGGCCGAGACGATTGGGGTGACAACCACCACCTCCCCCGCCCGGAGGGCGAAAAACAGGCTCGTCAAGGCGCCGAAGCCGGCGAGCCCCGTCAGCCCGAAGTACCCCAGCCCCTCCCAGGAGGCCCGCCGCGCTGCGCCCCGATCCCAGACCAGGCAGGCCGCCCCCATGACCAGGGTCGAGGTGGCGGCCATGACGAAGATGGCCAAGGCGGGATGGGCCACCTGAGGGGCGGTGTAGCGGATGACGATGTCGCGGGAGACCCAGATGAGGGTGGCGGCCAAGCCGTAGAGGATCCCCGAAAGCTCCCAGGAGCGCATCTCCCCCCGGCGGGCAGAGAGGACGACGATCCCCGCGACGATCGAGAACGTACCCGCGAGAACCTGTGCCGAGGGCCGCTCTCCCAGGAGAAGGACGGCCAAGGCGGTCGAGAAGAGCGGCCCCAGCCCCCGGAGGAGGCCCGAGGGGGCTGCCCCGATCCGTTTGACCCCCTCAAACTGGAGGCTCCTCGAGACGCCGGGGATGAGCACTCCGATCCCGATGAACCACAGAAGCTGGGGGTTGAGGAAGGCCGCGCCCGGGAATGTCCACAATATCCAGGGAAGATAGAGGGCGAAGACGACCAGCGAGGAGATGAACCCCCCCAGGAGGGAGGAAACTGTCTGAACGGCCAGCCGGGGAAAGATGTAGGTCAAGGCGAAGCAGGCCGAGGCCACCGCCGCGAGAAGAATCGGGCTCACTTGGGATGGCCCCCCGCCGGAGCGCGACTAGTCCTGGAGGAGCAGCTCCTCGCAGTAGGGCGCCCGCGTCATGTACACGGGCTCGCCCTCGGTCACCAGGATGTGGTCCTCGAGCCGCACCCCCGCCCCGCCCGGGATGCCGGGCACGAAGATGAGAGGCTCGACGGCGAAGGCCATGCCGGGGAGGAACTTCACCTCCTCCGCCCCGGGCATCACCTCCCCGATGTAGGGCGGCTCGTTGGGAGAGATCCCGCAACCGTGGCCGATGAAGAGCTTGATGAAATTCTTCTCCAGCCCCGCCGAGCGGGCCACCTCGAGGAACTCCTGGGTCGCGTCCGCGTTTGTGTAGCCGGGGCGGACCTTGGCGATCCCCCGCTTCAGGGCCTTGTAGACGGTGGTGTAGACCTTCTGCTGCATCGGATGGGGAGGCCCCCCCGCCAAGGTGGCCCGGCCGCAGTCGCCGAAGTAGCCGTTCCAGCAGGCCCCGATGTCGATGAAGACGACGTCGCCGTTGCGGATGATCTTGTCCGTGGGGAATCGCGTGGGAGGGGCCATGTGCTCCCCCGAGGCGACGAAGGGGGAGGCCAGGTGGCCGAACTCCCCCCCGTGGGTGAAAAGGGTCTTCATGGCCTCGGCGGCCACGTCGTACTCGCGGATCCCCGGCTTGACGGTCTCGATGGCGGTCTGGGTCACGGCGTCGGCGATGGCGCAGGCCTGCATGATGCAGGCGACCTCGTCGGGCGTCTTCTGGACCCGGCTCAGGTACATGAAGCGCTCCCCGTCCACGAACTTCGCCTCGGGCAGATGCCGCTCCAGCGCCTCGCGCTGCATGAAGGTGTGAAGGTCGAGCCCGATGGTCTTGTTCGCCGCCCCCCACTTCTTGAGGCGGGGGACGATCTCGTCACGCACCGTGTGCTCGACCAGGCCGGGCTCCTCGAGGATGCCGATGGGGACATAGTCCTTTATCCAGGGCATGCACTCCTGGATGCGGTGGGCCTCCCCCGAGGAGGCGAGGAGGGTGGGCTCCCCCTCCCGGGCCAGAAGCACCCCGTAGGTGGTGGAGGAGCGGTATTGGATCATGATCACGCGGGCACTCGTGAGATAGCGGACGTTCTCGTCCTTCCAGAGGACGAGGGCGTCGATGCCGGCCTCCTTCATGGCCGCCTGGGTCTTGGCCACCCGCTCCCTGCGCATGCGCTCGAAGTCGATCCGGTGCTCCCAATCGACCATCATTCCGCCGCGCGGCCAGGTGGGGTAGTTCGTCATCCGGCCCCTCCTTCCCTCGCCCGCCGCGGGGCGCCCGGCGACGGGGAGCGAGACATGCTGACTGGGGTGCGTGAACCGGCTGGAGATCCGGCGCGACGCTAACACCCGCCCTTCCGCGTGTCAAGAAACCCCCAGTTCGTTTGACACCCTTTTTCCGCCGGGGCTATCCTCGGCGCGTCTTGGAGCCGAATCCCATCCTCACGAAGTCCCATCCCCTCAGAAGGAACGCCCCATGAGCCTGGTCCTCTACGAAGTGAGCGAGAAGATCGCCACCATCACCTTGAACCGGCCCGAGAAGCTGAACGCCTACACCGAAGAGATGGTCGGGGAGCTCTACGGGACCTGGAAGCGCTTCGCCGCGGACCCCGAGGCCTGGGCGGCCATCGTCACCGGGGCGGGGCGCGCCTTCTGCGCAGGCCACGACCTCAAGGTACTGACCGAGGGGGGGGACGCCCAGTACAAGGACCACGAGTCCCCCACCCTGTGGTACGGGGAGATCGAGATCTACAAGCCGGTCATCGCCGCCGTGAACGGATACGCCTTCGGCGGCGGATGCTCCCTGGCCCTCGCGTGCGACATCCGCATCGCCTCGGAGGACGCCGTCTTCGGCTATCCACAGCCCAAGTACGGCGTCATGAGCCTGGGCGGCCACCAGCGCCTGCCCAAGCTGATCCCGCCGGGGATCGCCATGGAGTTCCTCCTCACGGCCCGGAACATCCCGGCCGAGGAGGCTGCCCGGTGGGGGATGGTGAACAAGGTGGTCCCCAGGGAGCGCCTCATGGAAGAGGCCCGGGCGACCGCCCGCCTCATCAACGAAAACGCCCCCCTCGCCGTGCGCCACACCAAGGAGGCGTTCCTCAAGGGCCTGCGCAACCCGGACGTGCGCGAGGGGATCAACACGGCCAAGCTCATCAGCTACCGCCTCCAGACCTCCGAGGACACCCGGGAGGGGCTCGCCGCCTTCACCGAGAAGCGGAAGCCCGCCTGGAAGGCCCGCTGAGGGCCCGGGCCTCTCCCGTCGCCCCCGCGGGTCCGGTATAATGGGAAAAATCCGCCCCGGGGTCCTTCCGGATGGGCAGGCGCCGCGAGAGCCCGGATTTCCTCCGCTCGAGCCGAATCATCTCCACCCCCTTTCATCCCTCGGCCGAGGAGCGCGCCCTCGCCGGGAGGCTTCTTCTGAGCGAGCGGGCCGCCGAGCGCGAAGCCCTGGGCCAGCGCCTCCTCAACGCCATCTGCCGCAAGCTGGCCATCCCGCCGGTGCGCCTCAGGGTGATCGACTCACATCAGCCCCACAGGCTCCGGGAGGGGAAGCTCGCCTCCAAGGAGTACGGCGTCTACCACTTTGACGATCATCTCATCCGGATCGCCCACCTGACCGCCGTGCGGGGCAAGGTGGTGGCCGCCAAGACGTTTTTGGACACTCTGCTCCACGAGTTCATGCACCACCTCGACCGAAAGCACCTGCGTATCCCCTCCACTCCACACGGCCCAGGCTTCTACAGCCGGATCGAGGATTTAAAGCGCAAGCTCGCGGGGTCTTCTGCCTCGGCTGCTCCCACTCGGCCGGGAGAGGCCCCCTGGGCCCCGCCCCCCAAGGATCTCCTCGGCGCCCTGGAGCGGCCTACTCAGGAGACAGGACCCACTCCCCCCCGGCCCAGGCGTGGACAGCCCCCCCGCAGGGAGGGAAACCAGCTTCTTTTGGATTTTGAGCCACCCCGGAGAAGGGGGCCGGACGGGGGTGAATAAATTCGGCCCCTGCGTTGTTTTTCCTGGAGATTTCTGGCAAAAAGGGGGGGCCGCTCCCTCGCTCCATGCGGCCCCATAGAAATTGAGGAGGGCACCCCGCCATGCCTCCGGCGAACGACCTTCTGACCAAGCCTCCCGGCCCCTTGCTCGGGCTGTGGTCTTGGCAGTACCTGAACCTCTTCAAGACCCTCAAGCTCGTCACGAGCAAGCGGGTGAAGGGGTTTTATGCCAAGTTCCCCTCCATCTTCCCCCCGGGGGAGAAGTTTCCCGACTTCACCCTCAAGGATATCCACGGAAACGTCCACCGGATGTCGGACTATCTGGGCAAGAAATACGTGGTCCTAACGACCGGCGCCGTCACCTGACCGCCCTACCGGCGGCAGGTGCCGTTCTACGAGGAGCTTCAGAGGAAATACGCCGACCGCGACGTGGTGGTCTTCAACCTCTACGTGCGAGAGCCCCACGCGGGCGAGCGCGGCTTCCCAGAGATCCGCAACCACGAAAGCTACGAGCACAAGCTGAGCTACGCGCGCTCCCTGGCCAAGATCAAGGGAATGGAAGCCGCCATCCTGGTCGATGAGATGGACCAGAAGGTGCACGATATGCTCGGCAATCTCCCCAACATCGTCTACGTCGTTGGGAAGGACGGCCGGGTGGTCTACAAGGCCTCCTGGTCCAACGCCGAGTCGGTGGACGAGTACCTGGCCGACCTGGTGAACAACGACCCCGCCTTCGCCGACAAGCCCAAGACGGAACACACGATCTACACCGCCCACGCGGGGACGCAGATCTAGCCCCGCGGCCGCCCCGCAAAAAAAACCGGCGCGCCTCCCCGGAGGCGCGCTTCTCTTTGCGCTAGCCGAGCTTTCCGATGAGGTCGAGGGCCGCGGCGGCCTCCTCCTCCTCCATCGCCTCGGGGAGCCTGAGGATGGGATGCGTGATCCCCGCTTCCCGCAGGCGGGCGAGACCCTCGGCGAGGCGGGATGGGGGGCCGCAGAGGGCCAGGTCGTCCACGAGGGCGTCCGGCACCGCGCGAGCGGCGGCGGCGCGGCCGCCCTCCCCCCAGGCGGCCCGGATGCGGTCGGCCTCCCCGGCATAGCCCCACCGGGCGAGCTGGGCGTGGTAGTAGACGCCCATGGCTCCCACATAAAACCCCAATTCCGGCATCACCCGCTCGCGCGCCCGGGCGAGATCCTCCCCTGGCGAGAAGTAGATGAAGGGGGCGGCGTCGACCGCGCCGGGGGCCCGGCCCGCCGCGCGCGCGCCTTCGGCCAGGGGGGCCATCGCCTCGCGGAAGCGGGAGAAGGGAATGAGGAAGGGGATCCACCCGTCGGCCAGCTCTCCCGCCAGGCGGGTGTTCCGGGGCCCGTTCGCCGCCAAGTAGATCGGCACCCGCTCCTGAACGGGACCCCTCCTCAGGCGGAAGCCCCGCATCCGAAGAAACTCCCCCTCGACCTCCACCCGCTCCCCCGCAAAGGCCTGCCGAAGGGCGGCCAGGGTCTCGCGGGTGCGCTGGAGAGGCCGGCGGAAGGGCTGGGCGTGCCAGCCCTCGATGACAGCCCGTCCGCTCACCCCGATCCCGAGGATGAACCGCCCGCCCGAGAGGACATCGAGCTCGGCCGCCGTCTGGGCCAAGAAGCCTGGGCTTCTTCCGTAAATGTTCAAAATCCCCGCCCCCAGGCGAAGGGTGCGGGTAGCCTGGGCCGCCAGGGCAAGCTGGATCCCCGCATCGCGCACCCAGGTTTCGGGAACCCACAGGGAGGCAAGGCCAGCGTCCTCCACCCTGCGGGCGAAGCGGGTGATCTCTTCGGCGTCGAGCCGCTCGCCTCGCCAGAGGACCACGCCCGTCCAGCCCATCCCCCTCCCCTCTCCAGCCCCTGCCTTGACAAGCGGGGCACGCCTCCCCTATAAATTGCGGGCGTGAGAAAGCTCGATCAAGCGGCATATCTGCCGCGCCACCAGGAGAAGGTCAGCGCCCCGCCCCCCGCTTTCCATCCTCCCCAAGCCTGCCGAAGGAAAGGTTTCCTTGATATCGCCTGATTTTCCGGATCAATCCGGCTCCGAAGCCGATGGCCCCCGTCCGCCCGCATCTTCCCCAGAAGGCGAAACTGCCCGCCCCAGACGCCGCAGAAGGCGGCCCCGCGCCCGCAAGCGGCGCGACGAGGGGGAGAAACCCGGAGGAGGAGCGGAGGCCGCGGGCGGGGCCGACGACTCCGCCTCACCGGCCGCTTCGGCGGAGGGCTCTGGAGAGAAAAAACCCCGAAAGCGCGGGAACCCCCGCCGGAGGAAAGGCCGTGGGGAGCGGCAGGGAGTGGCCGCTCGCGCCGCCGCCCGAAAGGGCCGCGCATTCGACCCCGAAGGCCTCTACCGAGGGGTCACCTACGAGGAAGAGCCCGAGGCCGACCTCGGGGTGGCCGATTTTGACCCCGCCCAGGTCTCCGAAAGCTTCCGGACCCTTGGCCTCGTCCCGGAGCTCCTGCGCGCCATACACGGCCTGGCCTTCGCCGAGCCCACCCCCATCCAGCTGGAGGCCATTCCGCTCGCTTTCGCAGGACGCGACGTCATCGGCAGCGCCCAGACGGGCACGGGCAAGACGGCGGCCTTCGCCCTCCCCACCCTCCAGCGGCTCATGGGAGGCTCGGGCACGCGCGTCTTGGTGCTCGCCCCCACGCGCGAGCTGGCCATTCAGGTGGCCGACCACTTCCGCCTCCTGGGGAAACACCTGCCCACGCGCACCGCGGTGATCTACGGCGGGGTGGACTACGAGCCCCAGTACAAGGCTTTCAAGGAAAACGTGGACATCATCGTCGCCACGCCGGGGCGCCTGCTGGATCACATGAAGCGCGGCTCCGTGCGCTTCACCGGCCTGGAGGTGCTCATACTCGACGAGGCGGACCGCATGCTCGACATGGGCTTCGCCGAGGAGATCAACGAGATACTCAACCGGCTGCCCAGGCGGCGCCAGACGATGCTCTTCTCGGCCACCATCCCGGCCACCATCGAAGACCTCGCCCGCCGGGCCTTAACCAATCCCGTGCACGTCTCCATCTCCCCGCCCTCCACGCCCGCCGAGGGCATCCATCACGGCGTCTACCCCATCAGTGCGACGAACAAGCCGAGGGCGGTCCTCTCCATCCTCCAGAAGGCGGACGCCACGATCGTCCTCATCTTCACGCGGACCAAGGCCGGGGCCGATCAGCTCAGCGACTTTCTCGAAGGCTCGGGGATTCCCGTGGCGCGAATCCACTCGGACCGGAGCCAGCGACAGCGCGAGCGCGCTCTCACCGGCTTCCGCCAGGGCGTCCACCGCGTCCTCGTGGCCACCGACATCGTCTCTCGGGGGATCGACGTAACGGACATCTCCCACGTCATCAACTACGACGTGCCCGAATACCCCGAGGACTACGTCCACCGCGCGGGGCGGACGGCGCGCGCCGGGCGGATCGGCTACGCCATCACCTTGATGTCCCCCGGAGAGATCATGCTGGTGAAGAACGTCGAGCGCTTCATCGGGAAGGCTCTGCCGCGCGTGGGCCTCCAGGGCCTCCAGGACGACATTCACCAAACCAATCTGGGCGGGGAGCCCCGCCCCCTCAAGGAGCAGCCCCCGGTCGCTCGCTACGACCGCCTGCGCAACATGCCCCGCCGCACCGGCCTCTCCCTGCGCTGATCTCCGCCAGCCGGGGTTCAGCGGCCCCGCGCCAGGCGGATTTTCTTCCCCAGCGAAAGTGCCAGATAGACCCCGAACAGCACCATGACCACGGTGGCGCCCGCCGGAGTGTCCAGATGGTTGGCCAGGGCCAGCCCGAGGGCGGCGCTGCCCACCCCGACCGCCACCGACAATCCAATGGCGCCGGGGAGGCGCTTGGCGACGGTGAGGGCCGCCAGCCCGGGAATGACGAGGAAGGCGTTCACGAGGATGATGCCCACCACCCGGATCGAGACGACGATCGCGAGCGCGATCAAGAGGATCAGGCCGTAGTGGATCGCCCCCGCCGGGAGGCCGCTCGTCTCGGCCACCTCCTCGTCGAAGGCGAAGTAGGCGATCTCCTTGTAAAAGAGGGCCAGGACCAGCGCCACGAGGACGGCCAGCCCGAGGGCAGCCCACACGTCGGCGTGGGTGACGGCGAGGATGCTCCCGAACAGGATGCCAAAAATATCGGCCGCGTATGCGCGCCGCGTGGCGATGAGGAGAACGCCCAGGGCCATGGAGACAACGAAGAACATCCCGATGGCGCTGTCCCCGCTCAACTTCTCTCGCCGGACGGCCCACCCCACGAGGAAGGCCAGCATCAGGGAGTAGAGGGTGACGAGCAAAAACGCCGCCCCCCCGGCAACGTCCCCGAGGTTCATCCCTCCGGCGCTGCCCGCCGGGTCGAAGATCAGGAGCGCGAGGGCGACCCCCGCGAAGGCGCCGTGGCTGATCCCTTGGCCCACGAAGGCCATCCGCTTCAGGACGACGAGAACCGAGAGCGCCGAGCAGAGAAAGCCGATGAGCGCCCCCGCGATGAGGGCGTTGCGCAGGAACTGAAATGCCGCAAAATCGCGGAAGGCCGAAACGGCGAAGTCGAACAAGGGATTGAAGACCGCCTCCATCCTCCGTCACCCGAAAGGCCACCGCGCGAGGAGCCGCGGCCCCTCCGATGGGGTCAATCGCGTGGGTGGGGGCGGCCCGCCCCCCCGCCCGATCCCGCGAGCCGGGTGACCTCATGCCCGAAGGCCGCGGCAGCTGCCAGATCGCATCGGTAAGCGCGGCGAAGCGTCTCGTCCGTCAGATGTTCGGGCCGGTCGTGGAAGTGCAACTCCCCGTCCAGGCAGGCGACACGGTCGGCAGCGGCCACGACGAGCCCCACGTCGTGGGAGACCATCAGGATCGTGAGATCCTGATCCGCCAGCAACTCGCTCAGAAGGGCGATAAGCTGCTGCTTGCCCGCCGCGTCCACGCCCGAGGTGGGCTCGTCCAGGAGCAGGAGCCGGGGCCGGGGCATGAGCGCCCTCGCGAGGTAGGCCCGCTGCGCCTGCCCCCCGCTCACCTCGGAGATGGGGCAGTCGGCTGCATCGGCGATCCCCACCCGCTCCATCAGCTCCTCGGCCCGCCGCCGGGTCCGCGCGCCGAGGGGGCGGAGCAGGCCCGCCTGAGGGACGGAGCCCATCCGAACCACGTCTCGCACCGTGGCGGGAAAGGCCCGCTCGGCGCGGTTGCGCTGGGGCACGTAGCCGATCCGAAGGCGCGCCGCTCCCATCTCGTGCGCGGGCCGGCCGAGGACGAAGACGCGCCCCGCCCGGGGGCGGATCTGGCCCAGAATGAGCCGAATGAGCGTGGTTTTCCCGCCCCCGTTGGGGCCCAGAAGGCCCAAAAAAACCCCCCTCTCCACCTCAAGGCTCACCCCGCGCAGGACCTCGCGCCCGCCAGCCTCATAGGAGAAGCTGACGTCCTGGGCCGAAACGAGCGATTCGTTGGGCTGCATCATTCTCGCCTCGTCGCGAGAGCCGTCGTCCCGGCCCCGGGCGGGGGTTTCTTCATCTCGGCGCACCGGACAGAATTCCGAAAAAATATGTGCGATTCGAGCGACATTTCTCCTCCGACAACGGGAGGATGATATGGCAACTGGGTGGCACAAACAAGGCGAGGACTCCGAGGGCCATTCGGCGAGGGCATGAAACTCTCAAAGGAATCAAAGGATTCCGACGAATTCATGAAGTGATACCCACAAATTCCGAGGGAGCGCGAGGCGCCGCAAGCTCTCATTTTGTGATCGACTTCACAGTCTCCCCGATCGGAAAAAGCATTTCTGGCATTTCCGAGAGAGGCCTTTTGGGATTATCTCATCTCTGATATGAAATAGTTCGAGTTTCTTTTCACGAAGCAGACGAAACTCGATCAGGTTTCTTCGCCCCTGCTCCCGGGGGTACCTTCTGTTCGACCGGCACCATATCGCACGCGCGGCCAGGGAGCGACCCCTCTCACCTTCCCAAATTTTTAAAAAAGACCGCAGAAAGTCTATTGACGTTCCCATGGTGCTAGGCTAGATTCCCCCTATCTGAGACACCACGCAGAGATTCTCGAGATAATTTCTTCTCGCTTGTTTGTGTGTGATGGGAGGGTTTTTTCATGCAGAAATCCGACTTGGTGGCAAGAATCGCTGAAGAGGCGGGAATCTCCAAAGCCGCCGCCGACCGCGCCGTCGTCTCCCTCCTGGGAAACGTCTCCAAAGCGCTCAAAAAGGGAGAACGCGTGTCCTTGGTCG
>CAYMWZ010000030.1:0-16863 GCA_964394385.1 uncultured Nitrospinaceae bacterium
AAAGAGCGCCCCGGTGCTCACCCCGTGCACGGGGTGAGCACCGGGGCGCTCTTTCTCATCGTGGGGATGCTCTACAGCCGGCGCCACACCCGGCTCATCGATGACTTCGGGGGCCTCGCCCGGGTGATGCCCGTCTTCTCGGCCTTCTTCGTGATCACGGCGCTCAGCAGCATCGGGCTCCCCGGCCTGAACGGCTTCGTGGGGGAGTTCACCATCCTGGCCGGCGCCTTCCAGCGGAGCCCGGCCTTCACGGCCGCCGCCGCCCTTGGAGTCGTGCTCTCGGCGATCTACATGCTCTGGATGCTCCAGCGCGTACTCTTCGGCCGGGTTCTCTCCCCGGCCAACCAGGGGCTGCGCGACCTGGGGCCCAGGGAGTGGGCCGTCATGGCGCCCATGCTGGCCCTGATGTTTTGGATAGGGCTCTACCCCCGGCCCCTCCTGGATCGGATCGAGCCATCCGCCCAAGCCTGGCTCGGCCAGGTGGGCCGCCGGGTGCTTCGGGTGGAGGCGCCCCCCGCCCCGCCCTCCCTCCTCGCCCGGCTGGGGGTGTCTCCGCTCCGCCCGCCTCGGGAGACCCCCCCCGGGGGCCGGCCGTGACCGTCCTCCCTCCCCCCATCCACTGGGACCATCTCCTTCCTCTCATCCTCGTGGTGGGGGGGGCCGTCCTGGTCCTGATGTGGGACGCCTTCTCTCCCTCGCGGGAGCGATCGTTCCTGGTGACGCTGACGCTGGCGGTCCTCGCCGCCGCCCTGGGGGCCACCCTCTCGGCCCGGGCCGTGCCGGGGGAGGCGGCCTCCTTCGGAGGGATGTACCTCTTCGATGGCTTCACCCGCTTCGTCTTCTCCCTGATCCTCTTCTCGAGTTTCTTCGCGGTCCTCCTCGCGGCGGCCCAGAGGGACCTCGAGGGGAGTCCCGCGGGGGAATACTTTGGCCTCATCCTCTTCGCCACCTCGGGCATGATGCTGATGGCGGCCACGCGCAGTCTCTTGATGATCTTCGTGGGGCTGGAGATCTTCTCGCTCTCCCTCTACGTTCTCGCCGGCTACCTGAGGACCCAGTTGGAGGGGAACGAGGCCTCGCTCAAGTACTTCCTCCTGGGCTCGTTCGCATCGGGCTTTCTGCTCTACGGCATGGCCCTGATCTATGGCGCGACGGGCTCGATCGACCTGATCGAGATCGCCCAGCGCCTCCAGGCCCATCCCCCATCGAGGAGCCCGGCCTTCCTGCTGGGGATGGGGTTCGTGGTGGTGGGGCTGGGCTTCAAGGTGGCGGCGGCGCCCTTCTACATGTGGACGCCCGACGTCTACGAAGGCTCCCCCACGGCGGTGACGGCCTTCATGTCGGTGGGGCCCAAGGTGGCGGCGTTCGCGGCCTTCTTCCGCCTCCTCTTGAGCGTCTCCCCCCAGATGGGGGAGGGGATCCCCGCCGTCCTCTGGGTCATGGCGGCCCTCACCATGACGGTGGCGAACGTGGTAGCCATCTGGCAATCGAACGTCAAGCGGATGCTGGCCTACTCCAGCATCGCCCACGCCGGCTACCTCCTCGTCGCCCTGGTGGCCGCCCGCGGAGGGGGGGAGCTCGCTACGGGCGGGTTCCTCTACTACATGCTGGTCTACACCTGCATGAACATGGGCGCCTTTTGCGTGGTGGTGGTCGCTGGCGCCGGCGGGGGCGAGCGCACCCGGATCGATGACTACGCCGGGCTGGCCTACACCCGTCCGGCCCTCGCCGCCGCGATGGCCATCTTCATGATCTCCCTCACGGGGCTCCCCCCCACGGGGGGGTTCGTGGCGAAGTTCTATGTGTTCAGCGCGGCGGTCAAGGCGGGCTACGTTTGGCTGACGGTGATCGCGGTGCTGAACAGCGTGGTCTCGGTCTATTACTACCTGCGGCTGGTGGTGCTGATGTACATGCGGGAGCCTTCCGAGGCGGAGGACCGGGCGGTGCCACAGGGGAGGGGCCGGGGATGGAGCTACGCCCTCGCCGCCCTGGTCTTGGCCGTGGCCGGGACCCTGAATTTTGGGATATTCCCGTCCTCTTTTCTGGAGTTCGCCCTGCGCTCCTCGGTGCTGCTCAATTAGCCCGAGAGGGGTTGGTTTTGGGGCGGGGCCGTGTTATAGATCCAAGGGAGGAGATTCCTGAACGCCCCTGTTGGGGGGTGTTTTTTCACGTGCCGGGCCCTCTCGTCCTCCCGCGTGGAGAAGAGTCCCGGCGTGTGCGCACCGCGGCCGAGTCCTGGGTGGGGGAATCCATGCCCGAGGTCGTTTCCGCGTTCTTCCGCGACTATCAGTCGATCAACAGCTATGTGCCGATCTTCATCTTCACCCTGGTGGCGTTCGGCTTCGCCGCGGTGACCCTCCTGGTCGCCCTCCTGGTGCGCCCCAACCGCCCCGATTCGGCAAAGCTCTCCCCCTATGAGTGCGGCATCCCACCGCTCATGGAGGCGAACGAGCGCTTCTCGATCCGCTTCTACCTTCTGGGGATCCTGTTCCTGCTGTTCGACGTGGAGGTCGTTTTCCTGTTCCCGTGGGCGGTGCAGTATGAGCAGCTGGGCCTCTTTGGCTTCATCGAGATGATGCTCTTCATCGGGATCTTGCTTGTGGGTTACTTCTACGCCTGGAGGAAGGGGGCGTTGGAATGGGCGTAGTCGAGGGGAAGTTCAGCGACAATTTCATCACCGCCAGGATCGACAGCCTCGTGGCCTGGGCGCGCAAGAGCGCGCTCTGGCCCATGACGTTCGGTCTCGCCTGCTGCGCCATCGAGATGATGGCCTCGGGCGCCTCGCGGTACGACTTCGACCGCTTTGGCGTCATCTTCCGGGCCACGCCCCGCCAGTCGGACGTGATGATCGTGGCCGGTACCGTGACCCACAAGATGGGCCAGGCGCTCCGGCGGGTCTACGATCAGATGCCCGAGCCGCGCTGGGTCATCGCCATGGGCAACTGCGCCACATGCGGCGGCCCCTACGCGAACTACGCCGTCATGCAGGGCGTGGACGAGGTCGTCCCCGTGGACGTCTATGTGCCGGGATGCCCGCCTCGGCCCGAATCTTTGATGTGGGGCGTGATGCAGCTCCAGAAGAAGATCGAGCAGGAGAAGTACATCCGCCGCTGAGCGGCGAGGCAGGCCAAGGAACCGATGGCAGACGACGCCCAGACGACGGAGAACGGAGACGGCGCCCCAGAGGCTGAAGCGCCGCAGGCGGCGAAGGCTCCGCCGGGCCAGGATCTGAGGGAGCTGGCCGATCGAGAGTTCCCGGGCGCGATCCTCGAGCAGTCGGCCTTCAAGGACTTGGAGGATGAGGTCACCTTCGTCCTCGGGCTGGATTCCCTGACGAAGGTGGCCACCTTTCTTCGCGACCATCCCGCTTCGCGCTTCGCGCTGCTCACGGACCTGACGGCCACCCATTATCCGGAGGATGAGCGGCCCTTGCAGGTCCTCTATCATCTGTACAGCTTCGACCACAACCGGCGCCTGAGGCTCAAGGTGAAGGTGAGAGAGGGCGAGGTGGTTCCCTCGGTTACAGGGATATGGAGCAGCGCCAATTGGATGGAGCGGGAGGTCTGGGACCTTTTTGGGATCCGTTTCCAGGACCACCCCGACCTGCGGCGCATCCTGCTTCCCGCGGACTGGGGCAGCCACCCGCTCCGGAAGGACTACCCCCTGGAAGGTCGGGGGGAGAGGGTCTACCAGAAGCCCAGGCGCAAGGAAATCGGGGCTTGATCGCCCCTGGCCCCCCGTCCCCTTCGGGAGAGGGGTTTTCTTGTGCGCGTGAGGGATGAGGAGCGCACCCGGCGATCTTCGGCTCGGGGGCTCCGGGAGAGAAGGTAATGTTCGAGGTGGAGTCCACCACCCGGATCGAGCGGGCCAAGGTTCTTCCGGGAACCGAAGAGCTCGTCATCAACATGGGGCCGCAGCACCCCAGCACCCACGGCGTGCTGCGCGTCATCTTGAAGCTCGAAGGCGAAACGGCGGTGGATTGCGATGTCGACATCGGCTACCTCCACCGGGGAACCGAGAAGATCGGGGAGAACATCACCTACACCATGTTCATCCCCTACACCGACCGGCTCGACTACATCGCGGCCCCCTCGAACAACCTGGCCTGGGTGACGGCGGTGGAGAAGTTCTTCGACTGGGAGATCCCCCTCCGGGCGCAGTACATCCGCTCCATGGTGGGGGAGTTCTCCCGCATCGCGAGCCACCTCCTGTGGCTGGCCACGCACGCCCTCGACATCGGGGCGATGACGGTCTTCCTTTGGTGCTTCCGCGAGCGCGAGATGGTGCTCGACATCTTCGAGCAGGCCTTCGGGGCCCGCCTCACCGTCAACGCCTTCCGGCTGGGGGGGCTCTACCAGGACGTGCCCCAGAAGTTCCTGGACCTCGCCCGGGAGTTCACCGACCTCTTCCCGAGCCGGGTCGATGACTACGAGACGCTCCTCACCGACAACCGCATCTGGATCCAGCGGACGCGCGGGGTCGGCGTCATCTCGGGGGAGGACGCCATCGACCTCGGCCTGACGGGGCCCATCCTCAGGGGGAGCGGGGTGCGCTGGGACATCCGCCGGGCGAAGCCCTACGCGGCCTATCCCTACCTGGACTTCGTCGTCCCCGTCGGGGAAAATGGCGACGTCTATGACCGCTACCTGGTGCGGGTCGAGGAGATGCGCCAGAGCAACCGGATCATCCAGCAGTGCCTCGACCAGCTTCCCAAGGGCCCGGTCAGCTGCAAGACCCCCCGCACCATCAAGCCCCCGGCGGGGGAGATCTACCACAGCATCGAGAATCCCAAGGGTGAGTTCGGCTTCTACATCGTCAGCGACGGGACCGAGACTCCCTACCGGGTGCGCATCCGCCCGCCCTCGTTCATCAACCTGGGGGGCCTCAAGAAGCTCGTCGTGGGCGGCTTGGTGGCCGACGTCGTGGCGATCATCGGAAGCATCGACATCGTCCTGGGCGAGTGCGACCGCTAGGCATTGACGCCCGGCGCGAAGGCCGCTCGAGAGAGGAGCCTGTCGGTTGGAAATCGTAGCCGAGGTGGTCGTCGCCGCGGTCAAGATCGCCCTGGTGCTGGGCGTGGTTTCTCTCGTCGTGGCCTATCTCACCTATTTTGAGCGGAAGATCATCGCCCACATCCAGATGCGGATGGGGCCCATGCGGGTGGGCTGGCATGGGCTCCTCCAGCCGATCGCCGACGGCCTGAAGCTCTTCCTCAAGGAGGACATCATCCCCGACAAGGCCGACCGGGTCGTCTTCGTCCTGGCCCCCATCATGGTGCTTGTCCCCGCGTTCGTGGTCTATTCGGTGCTCCCCTTCAGCGCCACTTTCCACATCACCCAGATCAACATCGGCATCTTCTTCATCCTCGCGGTGAGCTCCCTCGGCGTCTTCGGAATCGTCATGGCCGGTTGGGCCTCGAACAGCAAGTACAGCCTCCTGGGGGCGCTCCGGAGCGCGGCGCAGATGCTGAGCTACGAGATCTTCCTGGGGTTCTCGATCATCGGCCCCATCATGCTCGCGGGGTCGCTCAACATGCAGAAGATCGTCGAGGCGCAGCGCGACGTTTGGTTCGTCGTGTACCAGCCGCTGGCCTTCATCGTCTTCTTCATCGCCGCTCTCGCCGAGACGAACCGGGTGCCCTTCGACCTGCCCGAGGCCGAGACCGAGCTCGTCGCTGGCTTCCACACCGAGTACAGCGGGATGAAGTTTGCCTTCTTCTTCATGGCCGAGTACGCGAACATCATGGTGACCTCCAGCGTGGCCGTGACGCTCTTCTTCGGGGGGTGGAACGGTATATCCTGGATTCCGCTTCCGGGTTTCGTCTGGTACGTGTTGAAGCTGGCGGCCATGATTTTCGTCTTCATCTGGCTGCGCGCCACCCTTCCCCGGTACCGCTACGATCAGCTCATGCGGCTTGGGTGGAAGTTCATGTTCCCGCTCGTGATGATAAACATCTGCTTGACCGGTTTCGTGAAGTATCTCTTCCTCTAGCCCGCGGGAGAGCGCGCCTTGGAGCTGCCGTTTTTCTATCTGTTCGCGGTGGGGATCGTGGCGTCGTCCCTTCTGATGGTGACGCGTGCCAACGTCGTTCACGCGGCTCTTTCCCTGGTGCTCACTTTCCTCTTCCTGGCGGGCCTGTTCGTCCTGGCGGGGGCGGAGTTTCTGGCGGCGGTGCAAGTGCTGATCTACGCCGGGGGCATCATGGTGCTCTACCTCTTTTCCATCATGCTGATGAACGTGAGCGTCGCCGTGCGCCTCCGGCAGTGGCACCGCCAGAGCGCGGTGGCGCTCATCGCGGCGGCTCTCCTTGCCGCCGAGGTGTGGATGGTCCTGGGGCGGGGCTCTTATCCCGAGATGAAGAGCTGGCCCTGGCAGATTGGGCAGACGCCGGGCAACGTCGAGGCGCTGGGGGTAGCGCTCTACACGAAGTTCTTGTTCCCCTTCGAGGTGGCCTCCATCTTGCTGCTGGCCGCGATGATCGGCGCGATCGTGCTGGCCAAGCGGGAAATCACCCGCTAGCGGAGGGAGAGAGGCGATGGTTCCGTTGTCCCATTACCTGGCGCTGGGGGCGATCCTCTTCGTGATCGGGACCGCCGGGGTCCTCATGCGGCGCAACGCCATCATGATTCTCTTGAGCATCGAGCTGGTCCTGAACTCGGTGAACGTCACCTTCGTGGGCTTCTCGCGCCAGTGGGGCGACTTGACCGGCCAGGTGTTCGCCGTCTTCGTCATCGCGGTGGCGGCCTGCGAGGCGGCCGTGGGGCTTGCCATCCTGATCGCCCTCAACCGCGACCGCACGGTGGTGAACGTGGACGAAGTGAATCTTCTCAAGTGGTAGGGAGCGCATGATCCGCTACGCCTGGCTTATTCCTCTGTTCCCTGCGCTCGGGGTTTTGATCAACGGGCTGCTGGGCGCCCGCGTGCGCGACCGGGCGGGCCACGTGGCCTCCCTGATGGCGGGACTCTCCTTCCTCATCGTGCTCGGCGTGGCCAACGAGATGATCTTCGGCCCGGGCGGGAGCCACACGGTCCACGTCTGGACGTGGGTGACTACCGGGACCCTCCAGGCCTCGGTGAGCATCCTGATCGACCCGCTCAGCACGATCATGCTCCTCGTCGTTGCGGGGGTGGGCTTCTTCATTCACGTCTATGCGATAGGCTACATGCACGGGGACCCGGGCTATCCGCGCTTCTTCGCCTACCTGAACCTGTTCATGGTCTGCATGTTCACCTTGGTCATGGCGGACAACTTCCTCCTCATGTTCGTCGGGTGGGAGGGGGTGGGGCTTTGCAGCTATCTCCTGATCGGGTTCTGGTATGAGAAGCGCTCGGCCTCCGACGCGGGGAAGAAGGCCTTCGTCGTCAACCGCATCGGGGACGCGGGCTTTCTCCTGGGCATGTTCATGATCTGGACCCTGACGGGAAGCCTCGGCTACAAGGAGGTTTTCCAGGCCGCGCCCGGCCTCTCGGCCGCGGCCGCGACCTCGATCGGGCTTCTGCTCTTCATCGGCGCCGCGGGCAAGAGCGCCCAGATTCCCCTCTATGTCTGGCTCCCCGACGCCATGGAGGGCCCCACCCCGGTGAGCGCCCTCATCCACGCGGCCACCATGGTGACGGCGGGGGTTTACATGGTGGCCCGGACGAGCCCGATCTACGTCGTGGGGCCCGCGGCGCTCGAGGTAGTCGCGATTGTGGGCGGGCTCACGGCGATCTTCGCCGCCTCGATCGGGCTCGTCCAGAACGACATCAAGCGCGTCCTGGCCTACAGCACGGTGAGCCAGCTCGGGTTCATGTTCATCGCCTGCGGCGTGGGGGCCTTCGCCGTTGGCATCTTCCACCTGATGACCCACGCCTTCTTCAAGGGCTTGCTCTTTTTGTGTAGCGGGAGCGTCATCCACGCTCTCCACCACGCGCCGCCCGACCAGCGGCAGGACATGCGCTACATGGGGGGCCTGCGCTCGAAGATGCCCGTCACCTACTGGACCTTCCTCATCGGCGCGGTGGCCATCGCGGGGGTTCCTCCGCTGGCGGGCTTCTGGAGCAAGGACGAGATCCTGGCGAACGCCTTCTTCACCGGCCATTACGCCGTCTGGGGGCTCGGCACGGTCGCCGCCTTCATGACCGCCTTCTACATGTTCCGCCTCATTTTCATGACCTTCCACGGGGAGATGCGCGTGGACCACCACGCCCGCGCGCACATCCATGAGTCGCCCGCCGTGATGACGGTCCCCCTGGTGGTCCTGGCGGCCCTCAGCGTGGTGGGGGGAGCCATACCCGGCTTCCCGCCCGAGGGGGGCTGGATCCACCGCTTCCTCGCGCCTTCCCTCGCGAAGGCTCCCGCGGGGGGGCACGCCTGGGAGGAGGGCGTCCGGCTCGCGCGCGCCGCGGCCGCGGGGGGCGCCCCCCACGAGGGCCCCGCAGCGGCGATCTTGGTCGTGGTCGCGATCGTGGTGGCTCTGGGCGGGATCGCGCTGGCCTGGAGGATGTACATCCGCGATCCCGGCGCGCCGGCGAGGCTGGAGGCCCGCTTCCCCCGGTTTTACCGGACGCTTCTCAACAAGTACTACGTGGATGAGATCTACCAGGCCGTCATCGTCGAGCCCGTCTACCGCCTCATGCGCTCCCTCTGGGAGTTCGACGCCAAGGTGGTGGACGGCGCCGTGAACGGCAGCTCGCTCCTGACGGTGGTCGCGAGCCGCGTCTCGGGCCTCTTCGACCTGAGGACGGTGGACGGCGCCGTGAACGGAACGGCCGGGGTCATCCGGTTCTTCTCTCAGGTGCTGAAGTTCATCCAGTCGGGCATGGTGCAGAACTACCTGTTCGTCATGCTCCTGGGTGTTTTCTTGATGCTGAGCGCATACCTCTTCCGCTAGGGTATCGGGGTCTGGAGGGAATATGAGCAACCTGCCGCTTCTCACGCTGATCACCTTCCTGCCCGCGGCGGGCGCGGTGATCATCATGCTCTTCTTCAATCGAGAGCATACGAGGGCGATCAAAGGCTTCGCCACGGCGGTGGCGGTTTTGGACTTCCTTGTCTCGCTCCCCCTGTGGACTCGCTTCGACACCTCGCAGGCCGACTTCCAGTTCGTCGAGAAGGTGAGCTGGATCCCCGTCATCGGGGTGAGCTACTTCATGGGAGTGGACGGGATCAGCGTCCTGCTCGTCCTCCTGACGACGCTGACCATGTTGGTCTCGGTGGTATGCTCCTACACCGCGATCGCGGAGCGGGAGAAGGAGTACTACGTCTGCCTGCTTCTCCTGGCGACGGGGATGGTGGGCACCTTCGTCTCGCTGGATTTGTTCCTCTTCTACGTCTTCTTCGAGATCACCCTCGTTCCGATGTACTTCCTCATCGGCATCTGGGGCCACGAGCGGAGGCTCTACGCGGCGATCAAGTTTTTCCTCTACACCCTCTTCGGCAGCGTCCTCATGCTGCTGGGGATCCTGGCGCTCTACTTTTTCCACTTCAACCAGGCGAAGGAGCTCACTTTCGATCTCGTCAAGCTGTATGCCGTGGGTCCGCAGATCCCGCTCGCCCTTCAGTCATGGATCTTCCTGGCCTTCTTCATCGGCTTCGCCATCAAGGTTCCGATGTTCCCGTTTCACACCTGGCTTCCCGACGCCCACGTCGAGGCGCCGACGGCGGGGAGCGTCATCCTGGCGGGGATCCTCCTCAAGATGGGGACCTACGGCTTCGTCCGCTTCGTGCTGCCCCTTCTGCCCCAGGCGAGCCAGACCTTCGTCCCCTTCATGGTCCTGCTCTCGGTCATCGGGATCATCTACGGCGCCTTGGTCGCCATGGCCCAGACCGACGTCAAAAAGCTCGTCGCCTACTCCTCGGTGAGCCACCTGGGGTTCGTGATGCTCGGCGTCTTCGCCCTGAACGACCAGGGTGTGCTTGGCGGCCAGCTCCAGATGATCAACCACGGCATCAGCACCGGGGCGCTCTTCCTCCTGGTGGGGATCGTCTACGAGCGCCGCCACACCCACCTGATCGCCGAGTTCGGGGGACTCTCCAAGCAGGTCCCCATCTACACCACGATCTTCGCCATCACCATGCTGAGCAGCATCGGCCTGCCGGGGCTGAACGGATTTGTCGGGGAGTTCCTGATCCTGATCGGCGCCTTCAAGAAGAGCTACGTCTACGCCGCCTTCGCCGTGATCGGGATCGTGCTCGGGGCCGCCTACATGCTCTGGCTCTTCCAGCGGATGTTCTTCGGCACTCTGGACAACCCGGCGAACCAGAAGTTGCGCGACTGCAACCGCCGGGAGGTTCTCTACATGCTGCCCCTGCTGGCGCTCATGTTCTGGATCGGGCTCTACCCCAAGCCCTTCCTCGCGCGGATGGAGGCGAGCGTGAGCAAGGTGGTCAAGATGGCGACCGTGGCCCAGGCGGAAATCCCAAAGGTGGCCGTCCTCCCCGGAGGACCGGCCCGGATGCCCGGAGCTTCGGGCGCGGGCCGCTAGAGGGAGTTTGATCCGATGCCGGTTGTATTTCCGGACGTATCGCTTTCGCTCGCGGCGCCCGAGATCGGGCTGGCCATATTGATCTGCGCCGTCCTCATCGCCGACATGTTCACCTCCCTGGAGAACAAGGCGGCGATGGGGGTTCTCAGCCTCCTGGGCGTGGCGGTGCTGGCCGTGGTCAGCCTCTCCCAATGGGACGGGGGCGCGCGGACCACCTTCAGCGATTTTTACGTGGTGGACAACTTCAGCGTCTTCATCAAGGTGGTGGTGTTCGTCTGCGCAGGGCTCTCGATCCTCCTCTCCCTGCAATACGTCAAGGTGGAGCGGATCAACTACGGCGAATATTACGCGATGATGCTTTTCTCGCTGTTCGGGATGCTTGCACTGGCCTCGGGCAACGACCTCCTCACCATCTACCTCGGCATCGAGACGATGAGCATTAGCATCTATGTGCTCGTCGCCTTCATCCGCCATGATCCCCTGAGCCGGGAGGCGGGCCTCAAGTACTTCCTGATGGGCGCATTCGCCTCGGGGGTCCTCCTCTATGGGATCGCTCTGACCTACGGCTTCACGGGAACCACCTCGCTGAAGGGGATCGCGGAGGTCTTCGCCGGAGGGCGAGGCCGGGCCATCGCCTCGGACCCGGCGATGATCCTCGCCCTGATCCTCCTCGTGGCGGGTTTTGGCTTTAAGCTCGCCCTGGTGCCCTTCCACATGTGGGTGCCGGACGCCTACACCGGCGCCCCCACCGCCATCACGGCCTTCATGTCGGTCGCGGTGAAGGCGGCCACCGTGGCGGCCCTGATCCGGTTCTTCTTCACCGCCCTTCCAGCGATGGCGCCGAAGTGGAACCTCCTCCTGTGGCTCCTGGCCGTCTTCACCATGATCTGGGGGAACGTGGCCGCCATCGCCCAGACGAGCCTCAAGCGCCTGCTCGCCTACTCGAGCATCGCCCACGCGGGGTACCTCCTGATGGGCGTCGTGGCCAGCCTGAGCCTCCAGGAGGGGAAGGTGACCTTCAGCTCCCTGGGGGTCAGCGCGGTCCTCTTTTATCTGGCGGTTTACCTGTTCACGAACCTGGGGGCTTTCGGGATGCTGATCCTGCTCTGCCGGGAGGGCTACCGGGGCGACAACATCGAGGATTGGCGGGGGGTGGGGCAGCACCATCCCTGGGCCGGGCTGGCTTTCGTGGTGTTTCTCCTCTCGCTCGCCGGCATCCCGCCCACGGCGGGCTTCGTGGGCAAGCTCTTCCTCTTCGCGGCCGCGGTGCATAATGAGTACTACTGGCTCGCCGTGATCGGGATTCTGACCAGCGCGGTTTCGCTCTACTATTACGGCCGGGTCATCATGGTCATGTTCATGGAGGAGCGGGGGGCGGCCCAGCCGGCCGTGGAGTTCTCCAAGGCTCCCTCCCTCTTCTTCGTCCTCGTGGTGCTCGCGGTGGCCACTCTGCTCCTGGGGGTGTTCCCGGGCGGCTTCATCGAGGCGGCGAGGGGCTCCGTCACAGGAATCCTCTAGGTAGGCTCCCCCCCGGCGGTTTTCTCTTTCTATTCTCTTCTCTGATCGTTGAAGGTCTTTCCTGGTTCATTTTTTCCTATTTGAGACTTCAGACGGGGTGGGTCACCGAACCCTCTGGGGACATCCTCTCGGTGTGTAATCTGACAATTTGTCCCACATTGTGTCTTGAGATTCGAATTTTCGTCAAAAAATTGCCCCTCTCCCATGAAGTATCTTTTTTTTTCGCCCGAAAACGAAAATTCTTCCATCTCCAAAGCATTGCTTTTCAAAAGGTAATCATTTTTGCCGAATTTTCTTCTCCGGATTTTGGTTTTGGCATAAGAAGTGCTGGTACTATAAGCATCATGGCACAAGGCTGGAGTGCCGAAGAGGAGGTCAGGGCGGGAATCTGTATAGGCTGAGCAAGGAGAGCGGCCCGAGGTGATGGCCGCCCCCGGCCCGAGGAGGCTTCCGGAGTTGAAAACGTTCGCGTCGCTCTTCGCGTGGGCGGAAGCCCAGAGAGGAAGACACGACGAGGAGGAAACCGCAGCCCTCATTCGGCGGCTTGTAGATGGCGCCGATTCTCCCCGGTGCCCGGCCGAAGGATTCCCTGAGGTCGGGTCACTGCTGTCCCACCAATAATGCCCGCTCCCCCGAGGGGCGGGACCCTTCCTGAATAGGGCACATCTCTTCGGAGATGTGCCCTGTTTCTTTTTGGGGCTCATTGCAGCAGGCGGTCCAGGAGGAGGATGGCCTCCCCCAGGCAGCCGACGCGGTGGTCGCAGAGGGGGCCTGGCACGGGGGAGAGGTGAACCGCCACCATCCCCGCCCCCCGCGCCGCCAGCATGTCGTAGCGGCCGTCCCCGATGAAGACGCAGCGGCCCGGCGGGACGCCGATGGCCTCCGCCCCCGCCAGGGTGTGGCGGGGGTCGGGCTTCCAGCAGCCGATGTCGCGGGTGACCACGGTCTCGATGGCGATTCCGATCCGCCGGAGCATGGGGACGACGTGGCGCATCGCGTTGTTCGTCACCACCCCGAAGGGGAGGCCCCGCTGGCGGAGGAAGGCCACCAGCTCGCGGGCCCCCTCGTTGGCCTCCGCCCGGCGGACCGCGGCGCGCTCGTGCCGCTCGAGGATCCGGGCCACGCGCCGGGCGCGCGGGGCCGGGGCGGCGGCCATGTAGTCCAGGATGGAGACGGTCTCCTCCGCCAGGCCCATCTCCGCCTTCATGGCGGGCCAGTCGAAGGCGGGCTTGGTGAGGGTGCCGTCGAAATCGAGGAGGACGCCCCCTGGGGCCGCGCTCATCCGAGCACCTTGGCGATTTCGTCGGAGTCGTAGCGGGGCAGCGGGACCGTTCCCCCCGCCCGCCGGAGCGTCACCCCCCTCGCGCGCGGCAGGAGGGTCCCGATGCGGACGCCCAGGGCCCCGGTCGCCTCCAGGGCGCCCCGCACTTTTCCCTCTCCCTCGGGCGGGACCGCGAGCAAGAGCGCGCCCGAGGTGATCACTCCCAAGGGGTCGAGCCCCAGCGCCCGGCACAGGGCTCCGCCTTCCTCCGCGATCGGGATCGCCCTCTCATCCACCGCGGCGCCCAGCCCTGCCGCCTCGGCCAGCTCGTGCACCCCGGTCGCGAGGCCCCCCTCGGTCGGGTCGTGCATGGCGTGGACCTCCCCCGTGCGCGCCGCGGCGAGAGCCTGCGCGACCACGCTCAGCCCGGGCGTTTCGAGGTACCTCGCAGCCCGCTCGATGAGGCTGCGCCCCAGGGAGGGGGCGAGCTCCTCCCCCTTCGCCCGGGCCAGGATGGCGGTTCCTTCCACGGGGACGGGCCGGGTGAGGAGGATGGCGTCTCCGGCGCGGGCCCCATCTCCCCGCACGAGCCCTTCCTTCGAGGTCTCCCCCAGCATCTGGCCGCACACGATCGGGCGGGGGATCCCCGCTGTGACCTCCGTGTGCCCCCCGCAGAGAGTCGCCCCCAGCTCCCGGCACGCCTCCCGGGCGTCGTTCCAGATGGCCTCGACCATCCCCGCGTCCGCACGCCCTTCGGGGAGGAGGAGGGTCATCAGGAACCAGGCCGGGGCGGCCCCCATGCAGGCGACGTCGTTGGCGTTGACGTGGACGGCGTACCAGCCGATCCGCTCCTCGACGAAGGTGATGGGGTCGCTCTTGGCGACGAGGTAGCGATCGCCCATGTCGATGACGGCCGCGTCCTCCCCCACACGGGGGCCGACGGCCAGGCGCGGGTGGCCCTCCAGGCGGTCGAGCAGGCGGGCGAGCAGGCGCGCGGGGAGTTTTCCGACGGGAAAGGAGGCGGGACCTTCGCTCCGGCTCATCGGAGGGAGGCCGACCGCTTGGGGCGCCAGGCGGGGGGCCGCCCTCCGGTGGAGGGTGAGTGTCCGGTGGTCAACGTGGAGCTTCTCCCGTCCCAGGGGGGCGCTTTCGCCCGCCCAAAATAGGGGAAGGTCTCCTTCCTCTTCAAGCTGTCTCCCCGGAGGCCCTCCGCCTTGACGCTGAGAGGGGGGCGTCTTAGAATTCCTCCCTTCCCGGAGGGCGCTGATTTCTCTCCCTTTTCGGGTGCCGGCTTTTCAAAGAGGCCCGTGAGCCCGGCAGATCATACCCAATCGGCACGGTAGCTCAGTCGGTAGAGCAGGGGACTGAAAATCCCCGTGTCGGCGGTTCAATTCCGTCCCGTGCCACCAGGTAGCACAAGGGGATACGAACGTATCCCCTTTGTTTATTCATGAGTTAGCTTCCTGGGCGAATGAAATGGAGAGAGACGGAAGGAGATGCTGAGAGCCCTCTAGGGCGCTGGTTGACCACCGGCGGGGGGAATACAATCGGGTGAGACCCCACAGCGCCCTGGGCTCCGGCTGCCGGCTCCGAAGAGCTTCGAGCCATGGCTTCCGCTGCCCAAGGGCTCTTATCGAGAGTGGTAGCGCAACCGGGGGCATGTCGGGCGAGCGGCCGCACTCAGGTTCGGCCGGCAAGAAGAACCGATCGCCGAAGTCGCCGTCCAGGTCTGGTTAAGCGGCTCGGCAGGCTGGATGAGCACTCCGCGTAGCCGTCTTCGGCGTTGGCATGGGAGGTGGGGATAGATGGAGTTCACGCTCTCGGAAGAGCAAATCGCGTGGAAGAAAAAGGCGAGGCAGTTCGCCAGGGAGGAGATCCGCCCGATCTCTCTCGAGAGAGACGCCGTCCAGGATCCGAAGAAGACCTTCGACTGGGAGATCATCAAGAAGGGTTCCAAGCTGGGGTTCCGGACGGCGGCCGTCCCCAAGGAGTGGGGCGGGCCGGGGATGGACATGGTCTCCCAGGCGATCGTGATGAGCGAGCTCGCATGGGGGGACAGCGCGATCTCCAAGACGTTCAGCCAGTGCTGGAAGTGGAGCCACCTGATCGCCGTCGCGTGCAACGACGACCAGAAGAGGCGCTTTCTGAAGCCTTTCCTGGAGGATGACACCTACCTCCTCGGCCTCGGGGGCACCGAGCCCGAGGCGGGCTCGGACAACCGCATGCCCCCGGACGATCCTAACACCGGTTGGATGACGCGGGCCGAGCGCCGGGGGGAGGAGTGGTTCCTGAACGGGACCAAGCGCTACATCGCGAACGGCGGGGTCGCGAAACTCTACTTCGTCAACACGCGCACGAATCCCAAGGTGAAGCTCACCGAGGGGACGACCCTCTTTCTCGTCCCCAGCGACACGCCGGGCTTTCGCATCGGAAAAGTGTACGACAAGATCGGCTGGCGCTTTTATCAGAACGCGGAGCTCATCTTCGAGAACGCCCGAGTGCCTCACGCCAACGTGGTGGGAGAGGTGGACAAGGGCGTTCAGTCGCGGCGGGGCGTCTCCTCCGGATTCGGCGACCTGGAGCTTGCGGCCAATGCCCTGGGCGTGTGCCAGGCCGCCGTGGACATGTCCATGGAGCACGCCCGCTCGCGCATCCAGGGCGGAAGGCCCATCATCGAGCACCAGGGCATCCAGCTCCTCATCACCGAGATGGTCATGCTCACCGAGGCGCTGCGCTCCTACGTTTGGCGCGTGGCGTGGGACATCGAGAATGGAAAGCCGCGCGACGCCAAGCTTCACGTCCTCCTGATGAACTTCTCCTGTGAGGTGATCCAGAAGGTGGCCCATCACAACATGGAGATCCACGGCGGGGCGGGCGTGATGAAGGACGTTGGGGCGGAGAAGCTCGTGCGGGACGCCGCCATCTTTACCCACCTCGCCGCGGACACCGTCCAGCGCGTCAAGGCGATGCGCCACATCGCATGAGCCGGGAGGGGACGGTGCCCAAAGGCGCGATCGACCTGGCCGTCATTTTGGGGGACGGCGTGGGGCACGATGTCCTCCCCGTCGCCGTGGACGTGGTGCGCGAGGCGGCGGGCGCCTGCGGCGTGGAGGTGGAGCCCACCATCTACAACTACGGCGCCCAGCGCTACCTCGAGGAGGGCTCTCCCCTCCCTGAGGACGTGCCGGGACTGGTGCACGGCTTGGCCGCGCGGCACGACGCCATCCTCTTCGGAAGCGCGGGCCTCGACCCCAGGTGTCCCCCAGAGGTGAATTGCCGCCTGCTTCTTGTGGCCCTGCGATGGGAGCTGGACCTCTACGTCAACCTCCGGCCCGCCCCCTTGCTCCACCCGAGCTTCTGCCCCCTCAAGAAGGAGGTGCCCATCGACCTGGTGGTGGTACGGGAGAACACCGAGGGGGTGAACGTGCGCGTGGGGGGGAACTTCAAGAAGGGGACGCCGGATGAGGTTGCGATCCAGGAGGACATCAACACCTACAAGGGGGTGGAGCGCATCTGCCGGTACGCCTTTGAGTACGCGCGGGAGCGCGGCTACCCGAAGGTGACCATGGCGGACAAGCACGGCTCCCTCATCCACGCCCACGGCCTCTGGCAGCGCG
>CAYMWZ010000031.1:0-16467 GCA_964394385.1 uncultured Nitrospinaceae bacterium
GTTCCGATGGACATCTTCTCCACGGCATCTGACTTTCCGGAACAAAATTCAGACGTCCGCAGAGCGAAGGGTCATAGGGCCGAGGCGGGCCGGGGGGATGTCGAGCGGGCGCTGGCCATCCTCAACGAAGCTCAGCGCCCCCTCATTTTCGCCGGCGGAGGCGTTTTGCTGTCGGAGGCGAGCGCCGAGCTGACCGAGCTGGCGGAGCGCCTGCAGGCGCCCGTCATCGCCACCTTGATCGCCCAATCCGCCATTCGCAACGATCATCCTCTCTACGGGGGGGTGACGGGCGCCGTGGGGACTCCCACGGCCCACTTCCTCGCCTCCCATGCGGATGTGGTCCTTGCCGTCGGCACTCGCTTTTCGGACATCGACTGCAACTCTTGGCATCCCGAATACTTCTTCAACGCGCCGCCGGCCAGGGTTATTCAAATCGACATCAGCCCCGCCGAGGTGGGGAGGCGGTTTCCGGTGGAGGTGGGGATCGTCGCCGACGCCAAGGCGGTCCTCAGACAATTCATTGAGGCGGCCAAGGGCTTCTCTGCGCCGAAGGGCCGCTCGGCCTGGCTCAGTGAATTCGAAGGAGAGCGGAAGAGGTGGAGGAAGGAAATTGAGGCCGGACAAAAATCCGACGAGCAGCCCATCCCCGTCGAGCGGCTCGTCGCCGAGATCCGCGCCGCCCTCCCCCCCCATGGGATCATCATCGCTCCAAACGGCGCCCGGTACTTTGTCGCCCAGCACTTCTGCGCCTTGAAGCCTCAAACCCACATGGTCGCGAGCGGCCACGGGACCATGGGCTGGGCGGTGGCGGCTGCCCTCGGCGCGAAACTGGGGAGGCCGGAGGCCCCCGTCGTGTGCCTGACCGGAGACGGCGGCTTCCGCTCGGTGAGCCCGGCCCTCGCTGTCGCCGTGGAGCACGACATCCCGGTCGTCTGGGTGATATTGAACAACTATTCTTTCAACATCATCGAGCTGATTCAGAATCGGTTCATGGAGCGCCAGATCGGCGCGCTCTTCTCCACGCCGGACGGCAGGCCCTACAACCCGGACTTCGTCGCGATGGCGCGGGCCTATGGCGCGGAAGGAGCGCGGGTCGAGCGAGCGGACCAGATTGCTCCGGGCCTTGCGAGGGCTCTGGAGAGCGGGAAGCCCTACGTCCTGGATGTCCTGACGGCCCAGCGCCCGAAGCTCCGCGCGTCGGGCTTTTGGGAGGCCAACCGCTACCTCAAGCCCGGCTGGAACGAGTTGGAAGGCGCCGATCTAGCGCGAGGATTCGGGGACTCGGGCTAGGTTTCCTTTGGCGTGCCCGAGAGGGCAGAGGAGCTTCATCCTGAGGGCCGCGCCTGGGCCTTGGGTCAGAACGAGGGAATTTCGCAGAGAAGAGCTCGCAACGGACTGCCCCAGCGCCAACGGGTCTCCCCCGTCTTTCCCCCTCTTTGTCCAAGGCCGGTCCAGCGATGCGCATGACATATCCTGTCTGACTACAACACATTGAATTACAAATGCTTATGGTGCTATTTGAGGTCCGACGCCGGGGACGCATCCGGCAGGCATGAATGCGATAAGATGGGAATTCGAGGCTTTGGGTTGATCGGGACGACCCCAAGATTCGCTGGACCCGCACGGGACCAAGGAGGAGGTCATGGAAGGCGCTATGCTCATCGCCGATGCCCTGGGGAGGGTGAACGGCATCTTGCACCGGTCGCTGAAAGGCGCCTCGGCCGACATGCTGTGCCGGATGCCCGCGGCTCACGCCAACTCCATGGCGTGGCTCACCTGGCACCTGACCCGCATCCAGGACGACCACATCTCGGATCTGGCCGGCCTGCCCGAGCTGTGGACGAGCGAGGGATGGAGCGCACGCTTCGGGATGGAGACCGACGAGGAGGAGACGGGCCAGGGGCATGCCTTCGAGCAGGTGGCCGCCTTCAAGGTGAAGTCGGCCAAGGTTCTGCTGGCCTACCAGGACGCCACCTTCGCCCGGAGCAAGGCGTACCTGGCCACGGTCAAGCCGGCCGACCTGGACCGCGAGCTCGACGAGCCGCAGTACGACCCGCTGCCCAGGGTGGGGGTGCGGCTGGTGAGCGTCGTGTCCGACAATACCCAGCACGCCGGGCAGGTGGCCTATCTGCGGGGCTACTTCGAGGGCAAGCGCTGGGGACGGGCCTAGCCGCGCCGGCGGCCGGTCGGGTTTTTGGCGGGACGGGGGGGGTCGGGATGCGGAATTTTTCAAATTCGTGTCTAATGAAAGTCGCTTCCCGAGGGAAAAGCGAACGGACAGAGGCGGCGACCGGGCGGAGCCGTCGCAGTCAGCCGGGGGAAAACCGCAGGAGCTCATGATGTCCTACAGCGGCGTGACCGAGCTCGCGGAGGGCAAGATTTATGCTCTCCACAACACTTTTCCGCTCGACGGGCGGGTCAGCGCGTACCCCGTCAGCGCGAGGGGGCATTCTGCGTCGAACTGCTACCTCCTGTATGAGGACGACGCCGCGCTTCTTCTCGACACCGGCTATGCGGCGCATGAGCGCTCGATCCTCGGGCAGCTTGGCTCGATCCTCGACCCCCGAAAGCCGCTTTCGATGTTTCCTCTGCGGATCAATGAGTTCATGTCCGTCGGCAACGCGATGGCGATCGCCAAGAAGTTCAATGTGGTGGAATGCTATTCCACCACGCCCGACGTGGCCCATTGGATCGAGTTTGAGGCGGTCGACTCGGATGGCAGGGAGAAGAACGTGCCTGCCCTGCCCACGATTCTCGTCGGTGCTTCGCAGAACTACCAAGTCGGCAAAGGCGGCAACCGGCCGATCGCGGCCTTCAACCCGCCCGTCCGGCTGATAAGCACCCGGTGGATTTACGACGAAACCACCCGCACCCTTTTCTCCTCGGACATGTTCACCCATGTTTGGCAAGACAGTGCTGGCGGCCCATGGCTGGTTGAGGACGATGACAAGGTGACGACATCCGCCTTCGTGCGCTCTTTCCTGCTGAATACGCGCTACTGGTGGCTCGAGGGCGCGGAGACGGAATCCCTCCGGCGGGCCGTCGCCGATGTCTTCGATCGCTACGATATAGAAACCATCGCCCCCGGGTACGGGACCATTCTGCGCGGGCGGGCGCTGGTCGAGCGCCAGTTCTCGGTGCTCGACGATGTCCTGCGCGGCCTGGATCGCCGCGTCGTCAAGCCGCGCTACGTCCCGCGCGGCATGGAGAGATGAGCGTGAGCGCGAACAATCCCCTCCCCCGCGAACTCTCGCCCGGCGTCTTCTGGCTCGGCGACTGCCTTGAGCAACGCTTCAAGGGCAGGATATACCACTCCTACAACGCGGCCTTCCTCGTCGTCGGCTCGGAGGCCTCGCTCCTTGTCGAGACGGGCCATCCGAAGGATTTCCCCGAGATCGAGCGCCAGGTGAGGGAGGTGCTGGCCCGCGGAGGCGCGCCGCTCAGGTACCTGTTCCTGACGCACCAGGAGACCCCACACTCCGGCGGGCTCGGACGGGTGCTCGAACGCTACCCTGGCCTGACGGTCCACGGCGATGTCAGCGACTACCATCTCGCCTTCCCGCGGCACGTCGAGCGCCTGAAGACGATGGAGGTGGGTGACGCGATCGACCTGGGGGACCGGCGGTTCGTCGCCGTCGAGCCGGTCGTGCGCGATCTGCGCACTTCGCTCTGGGGGTTCGACACGGGCGGGCGCGTGCTCTTCCCCGGCGACGGCTTTGCCTACAGCCATTACCACTGGGACGGCCATTGCGGAAAGGTCGCCGAGGAGGCGGCCTCGCTCGACCTGGCCGACGCCTCGGCGGTGTTCGCGGAGCGGGCCCTGTACTGGACCAAGTTTGCCGACATGAACATCTATGTCGACAAGCTGGAAGCGCTGATCGAGGAGCTCGATGTCGCGGTGGTCGCGCCGACCCATGGCCTCCCGATCCTCGATCCATCGGTCACCGTGCCCAAGGTCCGCGAAGGCCTCCTCGTTGGCGCTTGAGGGGCGCGCGCGGAGGTGGCGGCTTCCGCCGCCCTTCCCAAGGCCAGGGTGGAGGGGTAGGATGCCTCCCGGGGCCTGCGGCGCAGCCGGTCGGCCGGGTCTCGTGCGGCGGGAGCCTGTGAACCCCGTCAGGTCCGGAAGGAAGCAGCGGTAAGCGGAGCCTCCCGGGTGCCACGAGGTCGCCTGGCCGGCCGGCTGCGCCGCAGGCCCCGCAAGGCTTGTTATGTTCTCTCCGTCATCTCCGGCCCGCGGCGGGCGGGCGCCCCCGCGCGCCGCCTTCTCCTCTCTCCCGGAGAGGGATCGCGCCATGTCCTTCATCGGCAGCGCCCGCAGGTGGCGGCCCCAGAGGTTCGATGAGCTGATCGGCCAGGACCACATCCGGCGCACGCTCTCGAACGCCCTCGGGGCTAGCCGCGTGGCCACGGCGTATCTCTTCAGCGGGACCCGCGGGGTGGGCAAGACCACCACGGCCCGCATCCTCGCCAAGGCCCTCAACTGCGAATCCTCCGACAAGCCCGTCCCCGAGCCGTGCAACGCGTGCGCCTCCTGCGAGGAGGTGGCGCGCGGCGCGCATCCGGACATCCTCGAGATCGACGGCGCCACCTACACCGGGATCGACAACATCCGCGACCTGTGCGAGGGGCTGCGCTACCGGCCCGCCCGGGGCCGCTACAAGACGGTGATCATCGACGAGGTGCATCAGATTTCCCGGCACGCCTTCAACGCGCTTCTCAAAACGCTCGAGGAGCCTCCCCCGCACGTCGTTTTCGTCTTCGCGACGACGGAGCTCCAGAAGGTGCCCGACACCATCCTCAGCCGCTGCCAGGTGTTTGAGTTCCGGCGGATCGCGCCGGGCGCGATCGCCGCCCAGCTCGTCCGCATCGTGAAGGAGCAGGGCGGGAGCGCCGAGGAGGGGGCGCTCCGCCTCCTCGCGCGGATGGGCGAGGGGAGCATGCGCGACGCGCAATCCCTCCTCGATCAGGTGGTCGCCTTCTCGCCGGGGAAGGCCCTGACCGTGGAGGACGTGGAGGGCGTCCTGGGGGTTCCCTCATCGGAGGTCTACCGCAACATCGTCTCGGCCGTCGCGGCGCGCGACGGCCGGGCGGCCCTTTGCGAGCTCAAGGGTGTTTTCGAGGCGGGCCATGACCTGAAATTCTTCTGCGCGAGCCTGCTCGAATTCCTGCGCGACGTGATGGTGCTCCAGGTGGCGGGGGACGGGGCGGATCTCTTCGACGCGGCTCCCGAGGAGCTGGAGGACCGAAGGGTCTTGGCCGCCCGGCTCTCCTTCGCCCAGGCCCACCAGGCCTATGCCATCCTCCAGGGGGCGGAGGCGGAGCTGCGGACCACCGATCATCCCCGGATGGCGCTCGAGCTGGCCCTCCTCCGGATGTGCCAGATAGAGCCCCTCGCCGACTTGGGCCGGCTCATCGAGCGGATCGAGTCCCTGGGCGCCCCCGGGGCCTCCCGGTCCCTCGGCCCCGCGGGCGGGGCGGGAGAGGGGGGAAGCCCCCCCGCCTTGGCCCGCCCCCCGGCGAGGGAGGGGGCGGGGGGCCCGCCGGGGGGCAGAGCCCCCCGCGGGGGGGAGCGCCCCGAGGGGCCGGCGGGCCGGGCCACCGTCGCCCAAGCCGCCCCGGCGCCCTGGGATCCCGTTCAGGCGCGGCGGGTGTGGGGGGAGGCTGTCCAATCCCTCCGGCCCACCCGACAGGCCCTCTTCGAGGGTGCCGAGGTGGATGTGGCGGCGGAGGGGCAGATCCACCTCCACGTCCGGGCGGGGAACGGCCACGCTCAGACCTTAGACCTCGTCCGGGAGATGCTGCCGGCTCTTGAGGCCTACTTCGCCGCGAACGCGCCCTGGCCGGTCCGGCTGGTCCTTGAGGCGCCTGCCCGGGCGGGCCGGGCGGGGGAGGCCGCGCCCGAGGAGCGGGAGCACAGGCGGCAGGAAGAGCAGGCCGCCATCCAGGAAGTGGTGGATCTCTTCAATGGCCGGATCGTGGACATCCGTCCCTTGCGGAGCCGGCGGGCGGGCGCCCCGGCCGGCCGGGGGAGCGCGGGTGGCGAGGGGGCCCCAGGCGTCGGTCCGCAGGAGGATCCGGAGGGCGGGCCTTCACAGGGAGAGTCAGAATGCTGAAAGGCGGCATCGGGAACTTGATGAAGCAGGCTCGCCAGCTTCAGGAGCGGATCGCGAAGCTCCAGGAGGAGATGGCCCAGCGCCGCGTCGAGGCCGCCGCAGGCGGGGGGATGGTCACCGTCACGGCCAACGGGGCGGGGGAGATCCTCTCGGTCAAGATCGAGCGCCAGGTGGTGGATCCTGAGGACGTCGAGATGCTGGAGGATCTCGTTCGGGCGGCCTGCAACGAGGCGGTCAAGAAGGGCAGGGAGATGACGGCCGAGGAGATGCGGAAGATCACCGGCGGCCTCGCCCTGCCGGGGGTCTTCTAGGCGAGGCGCGATGGCGCGGCCGGAGGCGGGGCTGGAGTGCGGCAAGTGCGGAGCGCAGGTGATGCCCGGCGAGCCGGTCTGCCCCTCCTGCGGGGCCCATTTCGAGACGGCGCTCTGCGGCCGCTGCGGCTACCGGGGCCCCCGGGAGGAGTTCCGCCATCACCGCTGCCCGCGCTGCGGCCACCGGGCGGACCTGGGCCCGAGGGCGATCGCTCCCCTGATCCTCGCCGCCGCCGTTTTCGCGCTCGTGATCTTGGCCTTCGCTTTCTGGAGGTGAGGCGGGCCGTCCCCCTCCCCCGCTTGGGAGCATCATGCCGCTGAGCCGTTTCCCTGCCATCGATGAGTGCATCGAGGCGTTCCGGAGGCTCCCCGGAATCGGGCCCAAGAGCGCCCAGCGCATCGTGTTTCACCTGCTGAGCAAGGACCCCGAGGCCGCCCGGCGCATCGCCTCGGCCTGCTCGGCGCTGGGCGAGCGGGTGGGCCTTTGCCCGAGGTGCTCCATGCTGGTCGAGGGGGAGGCGGGCCCCGGGGCGGGGGGAGCGGACTGCCGCGCCTGCGGGGACCGGGATCCCTCGGTGCTCTGCGTGGTGGAGGAGCCGGCCGACGTCTTTGCCATCGAGCGGGCCGGCGGCTTCCGCGGGAGGTTTCACGTGCTCATGGGGGTGATCTCCCCCCTGGACGGTGTGGAGCCCGAGGACCTGACCATCGGTCTCCTGCTGGATCGGGTGAAGACCGAGCGGGTGAAGGAGGTGATCCTGGCCTTGAACCCCAACATGGCGGGGGAGGGAACCTCCCTCTATCTGGCGCGGGTCCTCAAGCCCCTGGGGGTGCGGGTGACCCAGCTCGCCCATGGGCTTCCCATGGGCAGCCATCTGGAGTACGCTGACGAGATGACGCTCTCCCGCTCCCTGGAGGGGAGAAGAGAGCTTTAGCGCCCCCTCTCCGGGGAAAAATCCCCCCCTCCCCCGAACCGGGCCCGCTCCCCTCGTGTTTACTGGATGAGACCCATCAGCCGCGCCATGGGGGCGCGGGAGGCATTTTTCGGCATGGCCCGCGGGGGTTTCCGCGTCCGGCGGGGACCCGAGCGGGCGGAAAGGGAGGAGAGAAAATGGTGCCACGCATCGCGAAGATCGGTATCCTGATGGCCCTGGTCCTCGGGTTCGCCGCCACGGAGGCCTTCGCCTTCCGCTGCCCCAAGCTCATCGGCGCGGGGCGAAGGCTGGCCGCCAAGGCGATGGGGGGCGATAAGGACAAGGCCATCCAGCTCCTGAACGCCGCCCAGGCCGATCACGACCAGGCGGTGAAGGAGAAGAAGGACGCGCTCCACACCTCCTCCATGCAGAAGGCGACCGACGCCATCGACCTTCTCGTCGCCAAGTAGGGGTTTGCGTCCCTCCTCGGGCGGGGCCCCGGCGGGGGCCCCGCCCCTCCAGGAGGACCAGGCCATGGGCCGCAGCGGGCTGGCCGCTTGGGTGCTTTGCTTTGTTTTGGCCGCGCCCGCCGCCTTCGCCGACGGGCCCTGGTGGGGCCCCCGCGCCTCGGCCGACCACGAATTGGCCGTCGCTCTCCACGAGAAGGGCAGGCACGCCGAGGCCCTGCGCCTCGCCGAGGCCGTCCTGGCCGACTATCGCAGGCGCTACGGCTCCATCCACTCCCTGGTGGGTGCCATCCTGAGCGACATGGCCATGATCCACCTCGCGCGGAAGGAGGAGGCGCAGGCTGAGCGTCTCCTGCGGGAGGCTCTGGCCGTCTACGAGAAGGCCGAGGGGCCCGACCGCCTTCACGCGGGGATGGTCCTCAACAACCTGGGTTGGCTCCACGAGTCCCGGGGCGAGCACGCACGGGCCGAGCCCCTCTACCGGCGGGCGCTCGCCATCCAGGAGAAGGCGGCCGGGCCGCGCAGTCCGGAGGTGGCCGCCCTCCTGGGAAACCTGGGGGGAGTGCGCTACGCGCGGGGAGACTCCGCCGAGGCCGCCTCGCTCTACCATCGGGCCCTCGAGATTCTGGAGGGGGCCTCCCCCCGCAACACCGAGGCCATCCTCCTGGCGCTGGAGAATCTGGCGGTCGTCTACGCCGACCTCGGGGATTCCGCCAAGGCCGCCCAGATGCGGGCGCGCATGGCGGAGGTGAGGGGCGCCCCCGGGCCCCGGAGGTAGGGGTCTCCCCCCGCGGCATCATCTAATCCTTTTGTTTTCAGTGGGTTATTTAGAATGTTGAAGAGGTTGTGTGGAACTGGTATAACCATCATTCCACCTGTCAGGAGTCGGCGCGCGTGCCCAGGACCGGAATGTTCCCCCCCGTCCGGAGGCGGAAGCTCTTCGAGGAGGTCTCCGACCACCTCCGGGAGCTCATCCTCTCCCGGACGCTCAAGCCGGGAGAGCGCCTCCCCTCGGAGCGCGAGCTGGCGGGGCGCTTTCAGGTGGGACGGCCCTCCGTGCGCGAGGCGCTCCGCACCTTGAGCCTGATGGGGCTGGTCGAGATCAAATCCGGCGAGGGAGCGTTCGTCCGCAAGCCCGCCTTCCCCTCCTTCCTCAAGTCGATGGGCGACTCTCTGGGCAATTTCATCGGGGATGACGCCTCGGCCCTCCTCGAGCTTTGCGACGTTCGCCGCGTCCTCGAGGTGGAGACCGCCTCCATGGCGGCGGAGCGGGCCGGCGAGGAGGATTGGGCCAGGTTGCGCTCCGCGCTCGAGGCCAACGAGCGCGCCCTGGGAGTCCCCGAGCGGTTCAAGATCACCGACGTCGAATTTCACCGGGCCGTCGCCGAGGCCGCGCGCAACCGGGTTCTTCTCTTCATCCACGACGCCCTCTCCGATCTCATGCTGAAGACCCGGGAGCTGGCGCTCACGGTGGAGGGAGCCGCCGCCGACGCGCTGGCCTCGCACCAGCGGATCTGCAAAGCCATCCGGGCGGGGGACGCGAAGGCCGCGGCCCATGAGATGACCATCCATCTGGAACATGTTCGCGGCAGGCTCGAAGTTGCCCTGCGCGAGCGCCTGCGGGAGCGCCCGGCCCGTCGGACGGGGGGGCGGCCTTAGGGAAGCCGGCGGGCGGGAGAGAGAGGAGGAGGCGAGATGCGCACGTTCGGTCGGTTGCTTTGCGTGGCGGGGTTGGTGGGGTTGCTGGCGCCGGCCTTCCCGGCCGAAGGGGCCAAGGTCCGGTTCACTCTGGGCACTACCATGAGCGACAAGGACTTCGGCGGCGCGGCCGTCGTCCGGTGGGCGAAGGCGATGCGCAGTGCTTCCAAAGGCGAGCTCACCATGCTCACCGTGACGGGGGGCGCCCTGGGCGGGGACAAGCAGCTCCTGGAGCAGCTGGCGGCGAATGAGATCCAGGCCCACGTGGCCGGGCCGGTCGTCGTCCACCACCTCGTGCGCGAGTACCAGTGCATGGAAGCCGAGTACGTATACGAGGACGAGGCCCACGGCATGCGCGTCTGGACGGGCCCCCTCGGCCAGGAGGTGAACCAGAAGCTCATCAAGCAGTACAACGTCCGGATCCTTGGGGTGGCCTCCCGCGGGGCGCGCGAGCTCACCTCGAACAAGCCCATCCAGAAGCCCTCGGACCTCCAGGGGGTCAAGGTGCGGGTGACGAACCGCCTGCGCGCCGAGGTTTTCAAGGCCTTCGGCGCCCTGCCCGGGCCCCTCTCCTTCCCGGAGCTCTACGGCGCCCTCCGCACCGGCGTCTACGACGCGCAGGAGAACCCGATCCCCACCATCTTCGGCGCCAAGTTCTACGAGGTGCAGAAGTACATTAACCTGACGGGACACATCTGGAGCTACAACGTCGTCTCCGTGAACAACCGCTTCTACGAGTCGCTGAGCCCGGCGCACCGCAAGATTTTTGACGAGACCTTCAAGCGCGAGGTCGTCGACTGGCTCAACAAGACGGTGCCCGCGAAGAGCGTGGATCTCCTGAAGCAGATGCAGAAGGAGCGCGGGGTCCAGGTGATCCGGCCGGACCAGGCGGCGTTCCGCAAGATCGCGGAGCCCGTGGTGAAGAAGTTCGCCGGTGAGAAGTGCCGGCCCGGAATCCTGGCCGACATCGCCAAGTACGCCAAGCCTTAGGAATCTCCCGGGAGGCGCGCCATGGCCCCTCCTCGAAAGGCGCCTCTGCGCCTTCTCGATCGTCTCATTGACGCGGTCGCGGTGGCCGGCTTCGTGGGGATGCTCCTGGCCACGATGGGCCAGATCGGGTTTCGCTACGTCTTGGCGATCCCTGTCCCTTGGACGGAGGAGATGGCGCGCCTCCTCTTTACCTGGACGATGTTCCTGGGCGCCGCCATCGCCGTGCGCCAGCAGGAACACATCCGGGTGGAGTTCCTCCTGTTGCGCATCCCAGCCCGCGCCGCGATCGCCTGCGGCCTTTTCTTCGATCTCATGATCCTGGGCCTGTTGTGGATCCTGGCGCGGGGCTCCGGGATCATGATGGGGATCACCTGGAACTCCTACCTCGTGGCCCTGGACTGGATGCGCACGGGATACCTCTACCTGGGCGAGCTCGTCGCGGTGGCCCTCATCGTGTTCTACGTCCTCGAGGAGATGGTCCGCGGTCTGCGCACCCTGCTGACCGGGGGGGCGCGATGACCGTCTATCTTCTGCTGGCGGCCTCCCTGGTGATCCTGATCGGGATCGGCTTCCCCGTGGCTTGGGGGGCAGGGGTGATCTCCGCCCTGGGGGCGATGTTCTTCTTCGGCGACGTCTCCGATCCCCGCGTGCCCACCATGATGGCCCGGCTGGCGTTCTACAAGATCAACAACTTCCTTCTCATTGCTGTCCCCTTCTTCCTGCTCGCGGGCCGCCTGATGAACACGGGCGGGATCACGCGCCGCCTCTTCCGCTTCACGAGCACCCTGGTGCGGCCCTTGAGGGGCGGCCTCGGGCACGCGAACGTGATGGCGAGCATGATCTTCGCCGGCATGTCCGGCTCCGCCACGGCCGACGCGATGGGGCTCGGCACCGTCGAGATGAGGGCGATGCTCGACGAGGGCTACGACCGCGACTTCAGCGCCGGGGTCACCGCCGCCTCCTCCCTCATCGGCCCCATCATTCCGCCCAGCATCGCCATGGTGGCCTATGGGGTGATGGCCGAGGTCTCCGTCGCCGCCCTCTTCATCGGGGGGATTCTGCCCGGCATCCTGATGGCGCTCTCCCAGATGTCCTACGTGGCCTACCGCGCCCACCGCTACAACTACCCCTCGGGGAGCTTCCCCCCCCTTCGGGAGCTGTGGGAGGCCTTCCGGGGGGCGTTCCTGCCCATGCTGACGCCGGTCATCATCATCGGAGGGATCTACAGCGGGATCTTCACGCCGACCGAGTCGGCCGCCGTGGCGGTCGCCTATGCGATCGTCATCGGGATGTTCGTCTACCGGGAGTTCGGGTGGCGCGATCTGCTCCGGGAGATCCGGCTCACCATGATCGACAGCGCCACCATCATGCTCATCGTCGCCTTCACCTCGGCCTTCGGCGTGGTGATGATCCGCGGCGAGATCCCCAACGCGATTGCAGAGGCGATGAGCGGGATGACGGACGACCCGACCGTCCTGCTGCTCCTGTTCCTCGTCTTCTGGCTGGCGGTGGGCTGCTTCATGGCCCAGACTCCGGCGATCCTCGTCCTGACCCCGATCCTCCTGCCCACCGCCGAGCGCTACGGAATCGACCCGGTGCACTTCGGGGTGGTCATGACGGTCGCCTTGACGCTGGGCCTCCTCACCCCCCCGGTGGGGATGGTCCTCTACGCCTTGGTGCGCGTGACGGGACTCCCCTTCGAGCGGCTCATGGTCGTCGTTCTTCCTTACGTAGCGCTCACGATCGGCGTGGTCGTTCTCCTCATCCTCTTCCCGGGGCTGGTCCTCTTCCTGCCGAGGACTCTTCTATAGGAGGAGGAATCCTCTCCCGCCGCTATTTCTGGACGCGGATGGACAGGATCTTCACTTCCTGGCCGGGGTTCGCGGAGGGGCCGACGGGCACCTCCCCGATCTTCTCCACCACCTGCATCCCCTTGACCACCTTCCCGAAGACGGTGTGCTTGCCGGCGAGCCAGGGGGTGTCCGCCAGGTTGATGAAGAACTGGGAGCCGTTGGTGTTGGGCCCCGAGTTGGCCATGGCGATGACGCCCTTCATGGGGGGGTGGGACTTGAGGGCGTCATCGTACTTGTGGCCGAGGTTTTGGTAGGCCTCCTTGAGGGTGAGGGCGTCGAGCCGCGCCCGCACTTCATCCTTCCGCTTCTCAAATTCCTCTTGATTCTTGATGTCCATTGCCCGGACCAGCGGCATCAGCACAAGCCGCTGGAACTCCTCCCGGTTCTGCACGAGGAGGTGGGGGTGGAGGCTGCCGTCCTGCCCGACCGCCTTGATCTTCCCAAGGCCAAGGGCGTCGGCGTTGATCTCGTCCTCGAACTGATACCCCGGGCCGCCGCTTCCGTTCCCGTTGGGGTCGCCGCCCTGGATCATGAAGTCCTTGATCACGCGGTGGAAGGTAAGCCCGTCGTAGAAGGGCCGCTGCGCGCGCTTGCCCGTCTTGGGATCGGTGAACTCCTTCGTCCCCTCGGCGAGGCCGATGAAGTTCGCGACCGTCTTGGGCGCTTCCTTCGGGAAGAGCTCGAGGAAAATGTCCCCATGGTTCGTCTTGATGATGACGATGGGGTTCTGGGGGTCTTCCTTTTGGATTTCCTGGGCCAGGCCGGCCGGGGGCGAGAGAAAGAAGAAAAGGGCGAGGGTGAGAAGGGCTCTCATCAGGGACCTCCCGTCGGGGCGCCGGCTCCGGATGGGCGGCTCGGGCGGGCAAAACGTGGCGGAGAGGGAGGGATTCGAACCCTCGAGGCCGGTTTCCCGGCCCTCACGCTTAGCAGGCGTGCGCCTTAAGCCTCTCGGCCACCTCTCCGCAAGATTTTGTTCCTTGCCACCCGGTCAGAGAGCGGGGCGGATGATCTCAAGCTTTCGCTGGGCGCCCCGGGCGGTGCCTTTTCTGTCTCCGTTGTTCTAGCAGGTTTCAGCAGTTGTCAGCAAATAGCCCGCCGATCCATCCTTCTGGGCGACATACTCCGTTTCGGCGCCCAACAAACCAACGGGAAGCGGGCGGGCCAGTGGATTATGCGCCACGAGCAAGTGGAGATTGCCGTCCCGCATGTCCCGCCGGGAGCATCCGATCACCGCACTGATGCCCGCGTATTCAGGGTCGAGGAAATTGGCGGTCGGCACCTGAGCGCCCGTGGGCTTAATGACTGAATAGCGAAGTGTGTGCATCACACCCCCGGCGAGCTGTCCCTTGCTCGTTTGCTGAATGGCAAGGGGGCCGATAGGGAAGACCGTTTCCACCACAAAAGGCAATTGGCTCATGCGTAGTCTTCGCTGGGAAAATCAGAAAGCATGCAGGAGTTAATCGCCACAACGTAGTCTTCCTCACGATTGACGACATTCTTGTTCAAACGTTCCTTGAGCTGACGGTTCTTGTCCCGAAGAACCGATGTCCAGCGGAGACGCATTTCCTCATGTGGCGTGGCCCGTGCCCGAAACTCACCCGGCTTGGATGGATCAAGCCATTCGGCCGAAAGGCCCTCGGGTTTCGGAACGACCGCTTCAATCCAGATGGTGCGACCCTCGTGGATTAGACCGATATCCGGGCCATTCTGTCTGGATGCGGGCATCCGACCTGTACGGAACTGAAAGCCGAGATTGGCGAAGTGGCGGTAGAGCATTGCTTCCCAAATGAAGGCCCAGAGCTTTTGCTCATCGCCCGTTGCAATCTCTTGCTGGAGATTCGGAGGTGCGAGTCCTGAGTCTCGATACTCTGTCAGTAAATTGCCGAAATGCTCCTGCGCCTTTGAGTTCCCCAAAAATCGGTTTGCGAGATCTTTTTGAATATCAGACATCAGCAAGCTCGCCCATGGACCTTGCTTCCCGTCCCGTGCAGGGCACGCCAGACCTACCAGAGACGCTTATTGGCAAATGCGTGGCCCGATCCGGATTTGAGGTACTGTTCGAACGACTCGGCCTTGGCCTTGTTGGAAAACGCCACATAGGTGACGAGACGCCATGGCTTGAATTTCGACGTATGCGCTGATTTGCCGCTGTTATGGTCCTCAAGGCGCCGCTTTAGATCGGAGGTCAAGCCTACGTAGCGTTGGGCCGGCGTCCCATCGTTTTCGATGAGATACGCGTAATGCACGGACATAGCTCTTCTTCGCTAAAGCTTCGCAGGGCATCCTGCTTCGCGCAAACATGGATACCAATCCTGCGAAGCGCCAACGCGCGAAGCAGGATGGCGGAGGGAGAGGGATTCGAACCCCCGGAGCTTTCGCTCAGCGGTTTTCAAGACCGCCGCCTTCGACCGCTCGGCCATCCCTCCGCGGGACCGAGGGCGGGGAAGGGACGCTTGATTCTAGCACGCTCGCGCGGCCGCGGCGCAAGGAAGGCCCTAGGAGGGCCCGATCTCCCCCCTCCCGCCCATGTAGGATCTGAGCGCCTCGGGGATCTCCACCGAGCCGTCCGCCCGCTGGAAGTTCTCCAGGATCGCCACCAGGGTGCGCCCCACCGCCAGGCCCGAGCCGTTGAGCGTGTGGACGAATTCGGGCTTGGCGCCGGGCGCCGGCCGGTAGCGGATCTGGGCGCGGCGGGCCTGGAAGTCCTCGAAGTTGCTGCAGGAGGAGATCTCCCGGTAGGTCCCCTGGGAGGGGAGCCACACCTCGATGTCGTAGGTCTTGGCCGAGGCGAAGCCCAGGTCCCCCGTGCAGAGGGTGACCACCCGGTAGTGCAGCCCCAGGCGCCGGAGCACCTCCTCGGCGTCCGCCGTGAGGGATTCGAGCTCCTGGTAGCTGGTTTCGGGCCGGCTGAACTTGACGAGTTCCACTTTGTTGAACTGGTGCTGGCGGATGAGCCCGCGCGTGTCCTGCCCGTAGGAGCCCGCCTCGCTGCGGAAGCAGGGGGTGTAGGCGGTGTACTTGAGGGGGAGGTCCCCTCCGTCCAGGACCTCGTCGCGGTGGATGTTGGTGAGGGGGACCTCGGCCGTGGGGATGAGGTAGTACTCCCCCCCGTCCACCCGGAAGAGATCCTGCTCGAACTTGGGGAGCTGGCCCGTCCCCGTCATGGCTGCCCGGTTGACCATGAAGGGGGGGAGCCACTCGGTGTAGCCGCGCTCGAGGGTGTGGAGGTCGAGCATGAAGTTGATGAGGGTCCGCTCGAGGAGCGCCCCCGCCCCGCGGTAGAGGGCGAAGCGGGCGCCCGCGATCTTGGCCGCGCGCTTCATGTCGAGGATGCCGAGGGCGCTGCCCAGCTCATCGTGCGCCTTGGGGGGGAAGTCGAAGGCGGGCTTCTCGCCCCAGGCGCGCACCAGCGGGTTGTCGGCCGAGGTCTTCCCGTCGGGGGTGCTCGCATGGGGGAGGTTGGGGATCCGGAGGAGCATCTCCTCGATCCTCCCCTCCGCCTCGGCCAGCTCGTCCTCGCGGGCCTTGGTCTCCTCGGCGAGGCGCTGGTTCTCGGCGAGGAGGCTCTGGATCTCCTCCTCGGGGGCGCTCTTGCGCTTGAGCTCTCCGATTTGCTTGCTCCGCCTCCGCGCCTCGGCCACCCGGCTCTCGACCGCGTGGGTCAGCTCCCGGCGGCGCGCGTCGGCCGCGAGGAGGGAGGCGAGGTCGTAGTCTTCCCCCCGGCGCCCGAGAGCCCGGGCGAGGGAATCGGGGTCGCTGCGGATGCGCCGGATGTCGAGCAAGGCGGGAAATCCTTCGCGTTTCGGGCGCTGCCGAAAGGGCTTCCTTCCCCTCCCGCGAGGGATTTTGACCATAAAACGCAGGCCCGGGCGCGTCAACGAGGCCGAGCCGGACCCCGGGGCGCGGGGAGTGGAGTCCCCCGGGAAAGTGGGGTATCCTTCCGATTTCCAGCACAGAGGTTCCGCGACGCGGGCGGGAGGGGCGAGGGGATGATCGCGCTGCTTCGGGTGATGATGCGCTCGGGCGGGATGTTTCCCGTCACCTTGGCGCTGGCGGGCCTGGCCTTCTATGGGATCGCGCACCTGAGCGTCGCCTTCGTGGACCAGCCTGAGCGCGGGCTCGGC
>CAYMWZ010000032.1:0-16403 GCA_964394385.1 uncultured Nitrospinaceae bacterium
GAGGCGCTGCGGGCGGCCTTCCTCCTGACGCTGCGCGGCCTTTTGTATGCCCTGATCTTGCTCTTCCTCTCGGGGCCCACCCTCGTGGACAGGCGGGAGCGGGCCCTGCCGCCGAGGCTGCTCGTTCTGATGGACGACTCGGCGAGCATGGGGGTGAAGGATGGGCCGGGCGGGCGGGCGCGCCTGGCCTCGGCGGTGGAGTTTCTCCTCGGGAAGCACGAGGAGGCGGGCGCGCCGGGCCGCGAGCCGGGAGGGCTGCTGGACCGGCTCTCACTTTCCTACGACGTGCAGCTGGCGCGCTTTGACGCTACGATCTCCCCTCTTTCGCGCGAGGGCCTGAGGGCGCTGGAGGCGAAGGGCCTGGGGAGCGATCCCCTCCGCGCCATCCGCTGGGCCCAGGCGGGCGGCGACGCGCCGGCAGGCCCGGGCGGCAGGGGTGCACCCTCTACTACCCTCCGGCCGGAGCGCCTCTCGGGCATTCTTCTCTTGTCCGACGGGGGAGACACCACGGGGAGCGCCTGGCCCCCCGCCGACGCGGGCGATTTTCCTCCTGTTGTGGGCGTGGGTTTCGGTTCCCCCCAGGATTTTCGGGACATCTCCCTCCACGAAGTGCGTGCCCCCCGGATTGCCTTCCAGGGCAAAGAGGTGAACCTGGAAGTCACGCTCTCGGTCCGCGGCTTCACGGGGCGAAAGCTGCCCGTCGCCCTGACGCGGGAGGGGCGCGTGGTCCGCACCCAGACGGTGGACATCCGCCAGGACCCGACCCGCCAGCGGGTGGAGTTCCGCTTCACGCCCACCGAGGTGGGCAGCCTCCTCCTCGCGGTGGAGACGCCGGTCCAGCGCGGGGAGCTCGTCGATTCGAACAACCGGGTGGAGATCCCACTCGAGATCCGGCGGGACAAGATCCGGGTGCTCACCATATCCGGCGCACCCTCGTGGAACTACAGCTTCCTGCGGGCCGCGCTCAAGCGCGACCCCGCCATCGACCTGGTCTCCTTCGTCTTTCTCCGCACCTCCGAGGACGACCCCGGCGTGCCCACCCAGGAGCTGAGCCTCGTCCCCTTCCCGGTGGACAAGCTCTTCCTGGAGGAGCTCAAGAATTTCGAGATCGTCGTTTTCGACAATTTCTCGGCCCAGGAGTATTTCAGCAACTACTACCTGGAGCGTGTGCGGGACTACGTGCGCCAGGGCGGCGCATTTTGGATCTTCGGCGGCAAGCAGTCCTTCAGCTCGGGCGGGTACTTCCGCACGCCCATCGAGGAACTCCTGCCCGTGCGCCTATCCCAGGGAGGCGACTACGAGGCACGCCTGCGCATCTCGGGCCGGCTCACGGATACCGGGGTGCGCCATCCCATCACCCGCCTCTCCTCCGACCCCGAGGCGAACGCGCAGCTTTGGGGAAGCCTCCCCCCGCTCCGGCGGGTCAACGTCACGAGCCCGATGGAGGAGGGTCAGATCCTCCTCTCCTCGGAGGGCGAGAAGGGAGGAGTCCCCCTGATCGGGGCGCGGCGGGTGGGGGAGGGCAGGGTCCTCACGGTGTTCACCGACGATGTCTGGCGTTGGAACTTCGGGATGGTAGCGGCGGAGAAAACCAACCGACTCTACATCCAGCTCGTCGCCCAGATGACCCGGTGGCTCTCGGGCGACCAGGCCAGCTCCCAGGTGCAGATCCTCCCCGAGGCGGAGCAGGGAAAGGATGGATATCACGTGGTCCGGATCCAGGTGCACGATGAGTCCTACCGCCCCGCCCAGGGGGCCAGCGTGCGGGTGGCGCTGCGGGATCCCTACGGGAGCGTCCAGAATCTTTCGCCGAGCTTCCGCGCGGAGACGGGCGAGTTTGAGGCCCGCTTCCGCCCGAGCGGCAAGGGCAGCTACCGGGCGGAGGTGTCGGCGATGCTGGGGGACAGGCCGATCGGCCAGGCTGTCCGGACGGTGAGCGTGGGAGAGGAGGCGGGCGGCGCCGAGTGGACCGACGTGAGCCCCCGCTGGGAACGTCTCCGGGCGCTGGCCGAGAAGACGGGCGGGGTGTTCCTCCCGGCCGGCGCGATGGAGAGGAGCGATGCCCTGGAGCGGCGGGTCCTGGAGGCCCTGCAGGGGAAGATACCGCCGAAGGTCATCGAGGTGCGCGATGTGCGGCTTTGGAGCATCCCCTGGCTGGGGATGTTCCTCATTGTCTTGCCTGCGGTGGAGTGGACCATGCGACGGCTGTGGGGCCTGGCGTGAGGGCCGGGAGAGAGCCGTGCCGCCTACCCGAGACGCTCCTTGGGCTGGCCCTCCTCGCGGCGGCCTTTCTCCTTCCCTCCGCGGCCGAGGCCCGGTGCGACCCGGAGCTGGTCCGCCGCCCCGGGGGAGCGCTCCTCCGCCGGGTGGCCGACGCCGGCCGCGAGGCCGCCCCGCGGATCTCCATAGAGTGGTTCGGCCATTCCGCCTTCCATTTGGTTTCGCCGGGGGGGACCCGGCTGTTGACCGACCCTTTCGGCCCCGAACTGGGGTTGCCGGTTCCCGAGGTGAGCCCCCACGCAATCACGGTGGGCCGGGAGCACCCCCACCACAACTCCGTCTGGGTTGCCCGCGGGGCGCCCTTGGTCCTGCGGGGGCTCGGGGAGGGGGGGATGGCGTGGGCGGAGGTGCGCAAGACCGTAGGGGACGTTTTGGTTTACAATGTCCCTGTGACTCAGCGCACCTTCGAGGTGAGCACGAAGGGTTCGGCTTTCGTCTTCGAGATGGGTGGCCTTTGCATCGCCCATTTGGGGGACGTGGCTGAGGCGTTGACGCCCTCCCAGCTCCGCCGCCTGGGAAAGGTCCATGTGGCCATGATCCCAATCGGGGGCACCTTCACCGTGGGTCCCGAGGAAGCCGTCGGGATCGTCCGGCAGGTCCAGCCCAACATCGCGATCCCCATGCATTATTGGGACGATGAGGATCGGCTCCAGCGCTTTCTCCGGGGGGTGGGGCATCAGGTCCGCCGGGTCGGGCGGGGCCCCTTTTTCGTGAGCCGGGAGAATCTTCCCCGGCCCACCTTGGTCGTTGTTCTGAGTCATGACTGAGCCCGTGGCTGTTGCGCGATAACACCTTATCCACCTGAGGCCTCCATGGCTGAAGCTTCTTATCAGAAGATCCTGAGATTCCTCGAGGGTGTCATCCGGGGCCGCCTCAAGATGCGCCGCCTCGAGGCGGGGCTCCTGGTGCTCCTCGCTTCGCTGACGGCGCTTCTCCTTGCGCCCGCGGCGGTGAGCCTTCAGCCGCGTTTTGGATATGCGGCGGTGGCCTATCTCGTGCTCTCGGTGCTGCTCGTCGGGGGGGCCGCCGCATGGGCGATCGTCCTCATCCGCCGCCGGCCCAGCCGCGAGAGCGTGGCCCTGGAGATCGAATCCGAGCGGCCGGATTTGGGGAACAATCTCATCAGCTCCTTACAACTCTTTCCCCGCAAGGGAGCGCTCGGTCCGGACGACCCCACCTCGCCCGCCCTCGTCGATGCCCTCGTGGTCGAGACGGGCGAGCAGGTGCGGAATCTCGACCCCGGCGAATTCGTCTCGCCCGCTGGACCCAGGCAGTTGCGCCGCCTGGCGGGGATCCTGCTCGCGGCGGCCGTGCTGATGGGTCTCGTTTGGCCCGGGCTCTACCCTCGTACCGCCTTCCTGCTGGCCCATGCGTTCGAGCTCATGCCCTCGCGAATCACCCACCTCTACCTCAAGGCGAGCGCGGAGCGCGTCCTCCCCGGGGCGCCGGTCGTCTTCGAGGTCCGGACGGAGGGGAGGGATCCGCGAGAGGTCGCGCTGGAGATCGCCCCGGGGATGAAGGGAGCCGCGCCGCCTTCCCGCTTGGCCATGGAGCGCCTCGGGGAGGCCCGCTTCCGCGCGACCTGGGCGGGGGGCGAGAGCGACGTGCGCGCCACGGCCTGGGCGGGGCGGTTTCACTCCGCGCCCCTCGATGTGCAGGTGGTGACGCCGCCTCGGGTGGAGGACGTTGCGGTTGTGTACTTCCCGCCGGAGTACACCGGCTTGCAGCCAAGCCAAGGGACCGACGAGGGAAACATCCGCGCCTATTTGGGCTCGACGGTCATGGTCCGGGTGAAGGCGAACAAGCCCGTCAGCGAGGCGCTGCTTGCGCTGGCCGACGGCTGGCGGATCCCCCTCAAGGCGACGGGGGACGGCGCGCTGGAGGGGCTGCTCCTCCTGGGAGGGCCCGGCTCCTATCAGGTGCGCCTGCGGGACCGGTTCGGATTCGGCAATCTGGCGCCCCCGCGCTATCGGATCGACATCATCCCGGACGCGCCGCCCAAGGTGGAGGTGCTGGAGCCCGGAAAGGACCTCACCGTCGAGGCCGACGAGCAAGTGGCCGTGCGCTACCGCGCCTCGGATGATTTCGGCGTCAAGAGCCTGTATCTGGAGATCCGCTTGGGGACGAACGCCCCGCGGAGGGTCCGCGTCTGGGGAGGCGAGGCCCCCAAACGTCAGGTGGACGGCTCCTACGGGTTCGATTTGCGCGCTCTGGGAATGCGGCCGGGCGCCTCCTTGAGCTACCAGTTCCTGGCCGAGGACACGGACACCGTGAGCGGCCCGAAGCGGGGCGCGAGCCAGGTCTACCGGATCCGGATACGGGACCGCGAGGCCGTGATGGCCAACCTGGACGAGAACCTGGGCAAGATCTCCTCCCGGCTCCTGGATCTCCTCGGCGATTACCTCGAGAAGGACCTCCCGCAAGCCGAGCGGGAGAAGTCCCCAAAGGGCGCCCGCGAGGGGAAGGAGGCGCAAAAGGCGCCCGGCCCCTCCCGCGAGGACCGCCCCTCGATGACCCAGAAGGCCGAGCGGGTTTTGGAGGAGATCCGCAAGGCCCGGGCGATGCTCCGCCCCCAGAATCCACGCGAGGCGCTCGCCAGCATGGACCTGGGGATCCTCGAGAGGCAGCTCAAGGAGGCCCTCGATCGGTTCCTCCGTCCCGCCGAATCCCCGGCCGCGGCGGACGAATCCCCCCAGGCGAAGCGGAGTCGGGAGCAGGCCATGGCCGCCCGGCAGGAGGAGGCCACCGAGACCTTCGAGCGCCTGGCCACGATGGGGGAGGACATCCAGCGGCACGTCCGGGTGGACCGCGTCGGGCGGACGGCGGACGCCATGCTCCAGCGTCAGCGGGCGCTGGAGCACGCCCTGGAGCAGATGCGCAAGGCGGACGGGGCCGACCCCGAGGCCATGCGCCGAATCGAAAAAGAGCTGGCGGAGTTGCAGCAGGAGTTGCGCAAGCTCATGCAGCAGCTCGCCAGTCTGGCCCAGCGCATGCCGTCTGAGTTCATGAATCAGCGCGGCATGCGTGATTTGCCCATGCGGGACATGATGCAGGCCTTCGACCGCATCCGCGAGCAGATGCGCCAGGGCAACCTCCGCGGCGCCCTCGAGTCCCTCCGCCAGCTCATGAGCCAGCTCCAGAGGATGCGCGCGGCCCTGCGGGGGATGCAGCAGCAGCAGATGATGGCTCAGCAGGGCGGGAGCCCCATGCGAAGGCAGCAGAGCGAGCTGGCGGCAATCGTCGAGGAGCAGCAGGCCATTCTCGGCGAGACGGTGAGCATCCTGGACAACGTGGTGGACCGTCTCAAGAAGGGCTGGCCCACGGGCCTGAAAGGTCTCTCGGGCCGGCTGGAGCGCCACCTCGAGGAGGAGCGCGCGCTGAGCGGCCCGGCCCGGGCCGCCGAGTGCCCGCCGAGGGCCAAGGATGCGCCCGCGGCGGGGGCGGCCGCCCCGCCCGCCGGAGCAAAGGCGGAAGCCTCCCCGGAGGAGAAGGAGGCGGCCCGCCGCGCGGGCGAGCAGGCGCTTGAGGATTTCGAGTCGTTCCTCAAGCGGGGCGATTGGGGGACGATCTTCCATCGGATGCCCGAGTGGTGGAAGGTGTTCCGTCTGGAGGAATGCCTGGACGAGAAGGCGGCTTCCCGCCGGAGGGCGCAGTGGGACGAAGCGCGGCGACGCCTCGACATCCTTCTCCGGGAGGCAGAGAGAAATGCGCCTCCGCGCGAGAAGGCCAGCCTCCAGGGGCTCCGCTTCCGGCAGGATGCCCTCAAACGGAGGCTCGCCGATTTTGAAGAGCGGCTCCGCCAGGTGATGCAGGTGTTCCCCTTCATCGATCCCAACATCCTGCGGCGGATCGTCGAGGCGGGCGATGCCATGGGGCGGGCAGCCTCTTCGTTGGGCGCGAGGAGCCCCTCCCACGCCGTGCCGCCCGAGGAGGAGGCCCTCCAGCGCCTCGCCCAGGGGCAGAACGCCATGCAGCAGGCCATGCAGCAGATGGCCCAGCGCGGCAGCCTGGGCATGGGGACGCCGCGCGGCTTCGGCGTCTACCGCGCGCCGGGGACCGGCTGGTGGGCGCGCAACCCGGACCTCGCCGACGCAGAGGATTACCGGATGCAGGGCCGCGAGGGGGAGGAGGGGCGCCTTGGCACCCAGTTCAGCGAGGTGCTCATCCCCGACCGGGAGCAGTACCGCGTGCCGCCCAAGTTCCGCGAGGAGGTCATGGAAGCCCTGAAGGACGGGATGCCGGATACCTTGCGCGGAGAGATCGAAGATTACTTCGATAGGCTGACGAAGTGATGGCCCAACCATCCCGCCGGAGAAAGCGGGGGGCCGCTTGGCTCCTCGCCTTCCTCCTCCTGGCCGCCAGCGCTTCCTGGGCGCTCGCCCACACCCTGACGAGGCCGGCGCACTCCTCCGCGGGCGCGGACCGGCCGGAAGGGTACCAGGAGGTGGTGGACGAGCTGCGGGCCTGGGACCTGGAGGCGGCCGAGCGCCTTCTCTCCAGCCTGCGCCAGAGGGCGCCCGGGCTTCCCGAGTGGGACGGGCTCGAAGGTGCCCTCGCCTATCTTCGGGGTGAATTCCCCAGGTCGATCGAGCGCCTGGACGCGGGCCTTCGCAAGCGCCCCGGCGACAGCGAATGGCTCGAGCTCCGCCTCCACGTGCGCCAGTCCCAGGCCGCCGTGGAGGGGTTCAGCGTCCACCGGACGCCGCATTTCGAGATTTGGTACGACCCCAAGGCGGAATCCATCCTTCTGGCCTATCTCGAGGAGGCCCTGGAGACGGCCCACAAGGTCCTCGGGGACGAGCTGGGCGAGAAGCCCAGGGGGCCGGTGCGCTTCGAGGTGTTTTCCGACCCGGATCGGTTCAACAAGGCCTCCACCCTCTCCCGGCGCGACATCGAGGACAAGGGTGCCGTGGGCATCAGCAAGTTCAATAAGCTGATGATCCTCTCACCGGGCGCCCTCCTGCGGGGCTACCGCTGGCTCGACACCGCCGCCCACGAGTATGTCCACTATCTCATCGTGCGGCGCACGAGGAACCGGGCGCCCATCTGGCTCCACGAAGGCATCGCCAAGTACCTGGAGAAGCGCTGGCGGGGACAGGAGCTCCCTCACCTCCATCCGGGAGAGGAGGCATTGCTCGCGCGCGCCCGGGAGCGAAACACCTTCATCGCCTTCCAGCGCATGGAGCCGAGTCTGATCTATCTGGACACGCCCGAGGAGGTGCAGCTGGCCTACGCCGAGGCGGCCTCCGCCGCAGAGTTCATCCACCGCCGGGCCGGGCGGACGGGCCTGGCGCGCCTCCTGCGCGCCATCGGGGAGGCGAAGGAGCCTGCCAGGTCCCAAAAACTGGCGGGGAAAGAATCCTCGCCGGCTCCACCTTCGGAAGAGGAGCCGAAACCCCCCTCGGTTCAGAGATCCAGCCTCGTCGAGCTCGAGTCGACGGGCCCCGAGCAAAGCGCGGAGCCCGGCCTGCGGCAGCTGTTCGGGGTGGACCTCGCCGGCTTCGAGAAATTGTGGGTGGAGGACCTCAAGCGCCGGCCGCTGCGCCCCCACCCGGGGGCCCAGGTGCAGCGCCACCGCTTGAAGCCCACGGGCCCCATGGACGAGAGCGCGGCCGACCTGGCGGCCCTGAAGAGCGCCGTCGCGCGTCGGCGGATGCGCTTGGGCGATCGCCTCTCGGTGGGAGAGCGGATGCAGGCGGCCTTGATTGAGTACACCCGAGCCCTGCGCGACGAGCCGCACTCGCAGGCTCTGCTCAACCGGGTGGCGCAGGTCGAGATCCAGCTCGGTCACGCCGACCGGGCGCTGAGGCATCTCGGGAAGGCGCTGGAGGTCGATCCCGATTACGCGACCACGCACGTCCACCGCGCCATGGCGCTCGAGATGTCGGGCAACCTGCCGGCCGCGCGGGGGGCGTGGGAGGAGGTCATTCAGATCAATCCGTTTGTTCCGTTGGCCCACGAGCGCCTGGCGGCCCTCTACGAGCAGGCGGGGGAGGAAGAGAAAGCCAAGCGCGAGAGGGAGGTGGTCCGCGCGCTGCGCGGCCGTTGAGAGGAGTGGGGTGAGCGCGAATGAATGATGCCATGAGGGAAGGGACGGAGGAGCTTCAGTCCATGGGCGCCGTGGATGTTGAGGTGGCGCGTGAGATCAGGCGCAAGCGCGATCAGATCCTCGATCAGGTGCGGAAGGTGATCGTTGGCCAGGGGTCGGTCATCGAGCTGGTCATGATCGCGCTCCTCTCCAAGGGGCACTGCCTCTTGATGGGCGTCCCGGGTCTGGCGAAGACGCTCCTCATCCGCACCCTGGCGCAGGTGCTTCAGCTGGATTTCAACCGCATCCAGTTCACACCGGACCTGATGCCTTCGGACATCACAGGGACGGACGTCCTCGAGGAGATGACCGACGGCAGGCGCATTTTCCGGTTCATCCGCGGGCCGATCTTCACCCAGATTCTCCTGGCCGATGAGATCAACCGGACGCCCCCCAAGACCCAGGCGGCCCTCCTCCAGGCCATGCAGGAGCAGCGCGTGACCGCCGGGGGGCAGACCCACCCGCTCCAGCCGCCTTTCTTCGTCCTTGCGACCCAGAACCCCGTCGAGCAGGAGGGGACTTACCCCCTGCCCGAGGCTCAGCTTGACCGCTTCATGTTCGAGATCGGGGTGAACTACCCCGCCTTCGACGAGGAGGTGGCCATCGTCGCCCAGACGACCTCGGACTACGAGCCCAAGCTGGACAAGGTGCTCGACAGCGTCCAGATTCTCGCCTTCCAGGAGCTCGTCCGCCGCGTGCCGGCCGCGCCCTACGTGGTCGAGTACGCCGTCTCCCTGGCGCGCGCCTCCCGCCCGACGGACGAGAGCGCGCCCGATTTCGTGCGCAGCTTCGTCGAGTGGGGGGCCGGCCCCCGCGCGAGCCAGTACCTCATCCTGGGGGCGCGGGCGCGGGCGCTGCTCCGCGGCCGCTACGCCGCCTCGATCGAGGACGTCCGGTCTCTGGCTGAGCCCGTCCTTCGCCACCGCATCCTGGTGAACTTCCGGGGGCAGGCCGAGGGGCTGAGCGCCGTGAACCTCATCGAGAAGCTCCTCGACGCCGTGAAGCCGCCCGCCGAAGCGACGGAGGCGGCTTGAGCCCGGCGGCAGCTTTCATGGGGGCGACCTCTTCAGCGGCTGAAGCTGGCCGCTTCTTCGACCCCTCCGTGGTGGCCCGCATCTCGAACCTGGAGCTGCGCGCGCGCCACATGGTCGAGGGGATCATGAGCGGCATCCACCACAGCCGCGCCCGGGGCTTCAGCGTGGAGTTCGAGGAGCACCGGGCCTACTCGCCGGGCGATGAGCTGCGCCACATCGACTGGAAGGCGTACGGGAAGTTCGACCGCTACCTCGTGAAGCAGTACGAGGACGAGACCAACCTCCGCGCGCATTTCGTTGTGGACGCTAGCGGCTCGATGGATTTCGGCGATGGGGCCCTGACCAAGTGGGACTACGCCGCCACGCTGGCCTCCTCCCTCGCGCATTTGCTCCTCAGGCAGTCCGATGCCGTGGGGCTCGTTCTCTCGCGCGAGGCCGATGAGGCGATCATCCCGGCCAAGGCCCTCCGGGGGCACATGACGGCCATCCTGTCCGCCCTGGAGGCCGAGCGTCCGGGTGGGGGGACGGGCCTGGCCCGCTCGCTGGAGCGGCTGGCCGAGGGGCTGCGGCGAAGGGGAATGGTGATCGTCTTCTCAGACCTCCTCGACGACCCCCAGGCGGTCGCCCGCGGCTTGAGCCTGCTGCGTCTCAAGGGGAACGACGTCATCGTCTTTCACGTGCTCGACAGCGCCGAGCTGGACTTCCCCTTCGAGGGCTTGGCCCGTATGCAAGATGTCGAGACGGACCGGAACGTGACCGTCGAGTGCGAGGTGGTCCGGGACCCCTATTTGGTCCTCCTCCGGGAGTTTCTCGACACGACCCGGGAGCGGTGCCGTGCCCAGGGAATCGACTACGTCCTCCTTTCGACGGCCGAGCCGCTGGACCGCGGGCTGGTGCGGTTCCTGGCCTGGCGGATGAAGGCGAAGGCCTGAGGAGGAGAGATGGGGTTCCAGTTCTTCCATAGCGTTCTTTTGTGGGGGTTGGGCCTCGTCCTGCTTCCCATCCTGATCCACCTGCTCCGGCGGCGCCTCGTGCGCCGCTACCGCCTGCCGACCTTCGAGTTCCTCCTGCGCACCCAGCGGCGGCTGACGAGCCGGAGCCGGCTCAGGAACTGGCTCCTTCTCCTGCTTCGGGTCTCGGCGGTCGTCATCGCCGTATTCTTGTCCTCCCGTCCTCTTATGCGGATGGCCGGGGGGGAGTCGGGCAGCGGGTGGTCGCCTCTCCATCTTGTACTCGTCGTGGACAACTCGGCGAGCATGGCCTACCACACGCCCCGTGGCACCCGGCTCGAGCTCGCCAAGGGGTCGGCCGAGCGCATGATCCGGAGGCTCTCCTCCTCCGACAAGGTGACCGTTCTGGCGACGGTGGAGGAGGCCGGGGAGGCGATGCCTCCCACATTGGGCAAGGAGGCCGCCCTGGAGCGGCTCCGCGCCCTCGGGCGGACCGACGCCGGGGGGGATCCCGCCCGGGCCATCCAGCGCGCCATGGAGAGCCTGACGGTCCCGGCGGACCGCCAGAGCGTGGTGGTCCTGAGCGACTTCGCCCGCGGCGATTGGGAGAAGCTCCGCCTGAGAGGGATCCGCAACCTCCGGCCCCACACCCATCTCCAATTCGTCCGGGTGGCCCCCGAGGCGGGGAGGGATGACGTCGCCATCCAGAACGTCCACCTGCGTCCCTGGCCTCCCCGCGCCGGGGCCCCCTTCACGGTCGCCGTCCGCGTCGCCAACCGGGGGAGGGCGCCGAGGGAGCAGATCCCTGTAACGCTCTTCGTCGGCGAGACCAAGGTCAGCTCCCTCGCGCTGACCCTGGCCGCGGGAGAGGAGGGCACGGTGAGCTTCCGCACCCGGGCGCCCCAGGAGGGGAACCTGCTCGGGCGCGTCGAAATCGGCGCGGACGCCCTGGAGACCACCAACCAGTACCATTTTGCCGCCGCCATGGGCCAGAGGTTGCGCGTCCTCATGGTGGACGGCGACCCGCAGCGGGGCCTTCTCGACAGCGACACGTATTACCTGGCCACCGCCCTCCGAGCCGCCCCCCCGGGCGGGGATTCTCCCATCCTGGTGGACGTGGTGGCGGGCTATGAATTGGGCCAGGTGAAGTGGGAGAACTACGAGTTCGTCGTTGCCTGCAACGTGGGGAGCTGGCCGCCGGAGGCGGTCGAGAGGGTGCGCCGGTTCGTGGATGAGGGGGGCGGGCTCCTCCTGGCGGGCGGCGACTTGGCCGGCCGCACCGTTCCCGGCGAGGGGTGGCTGCCTGCCCTCCCCGGGGCGCCGCGCCCTGTGGGCGCCTCCCAGCGCATGGTGGTTCCTGCGGAGCAGCACGATCACCCCGTGTTCGCCTTGTTGGGGGGCAATCCGGGCCGCTTTTTCTCCCGCGTGCGGATCGGGAAGGCCTCGCCCTTGGAGCCGGTCCGGGGAGGGAGGGTCCTTCTCGCCCTGAGCGATGGAACGCCCCTTTTGGTTTTGGGCTCCTCGGGGGCCGGAAGGGTGGCGATGTGGGGCTCGACCTGCGATCGGGACTGGACGGATTTTCCCGTGCGCCCCGCCTTCGTCCCCTTCTTGCGCGGGCTGGTGGATTTTGTGGGGGGGAGGGCGAAGGGGGTGGCCTCCTCCCTTGAGGCGGGCCAGACCCTCGAGGTGCGCGCGCAAGCGAGCCGCGCGGGAGAGGCGGTCCAGATCCGGATACCCGGCGGTGAGGAGGCGGTCCTCCGCTTGGAGCCGGAGGGGGGCCCCCACCCGGTGGGCGCTCAGTCGGCCCCGCAAGCCTCTCCTCCGGCGGGAGCCGCGATCGCCCGCTATGCCCGGACCTTCCGGGCGGGCTTTTATCAGGTCCTCACTCCGGAGGGCACCCAGGTCGTCGCGGTGAACGTTCCCGCCTCCGAGGGACAGCTTGAGCCGCTGAGCGATTCGGAGCTCAGGGGACGCCTCCCCGAGGTGAACCTGGTGGTCGGGGCCCTGCGGGCGGAGGAGGAGAACCCGGCGCGCGCCATCGAGGGCCGGATGGACCTGGGGATCCTCCTCTTCTTTCTATTGGCTTCGGTGCTCATCTTCGAGGGAGTGGTGGCGGATCGCAGCTGAGGTGATTCTGTTTTCTTTCCCCGGCCGGCATATGGTAGGAAACGGGGGTCTGGGGCTGCCCGGGGGGAGAGGCCCGCGACCGCCCCCCCCGCTGGGGTCCCGGCTTCGCCCGGAAAGGAAAACGGCATGGCTGAGCGAAACGAGGGCATAGCCCTCTACATCGATTTTGAGAATCTCGCGCATGGCTTCACGCGGTCGAGCCGGGACGCGTTCAACGTTCACCGCATTTTGGCCCGCCTCGTGGAGAAGGGAAAGGTGGTGATGAAGCGGGCCTACTGCGACTGGTCGCGGTTTGCCAAGTACAAGGCCTCCCTTCATGAAGCCGGCATCGAGCTGGTTGAGATCCCCCGGCGTTCCATGACGGGGAAGAATTCCGCCGACATCCGGATGGTGGTCGACGCCATGGACATGTGCTACTCGAAGGAGCACATTGGGATTTTCGTCATCGCCTCCGGCGACAGCGACTTCTCCCCCCTCGTCTCCAAGCTCAAGGAGAACGGGAAGCACGTGATCGGCCTGGGGATGAAGAGCTCGACCTCGGACCTGCTGGTGGCCAACTGCGACGAGTTCATCTTCTACGAGGACCTCGAAACTGGGGAGGGCTCCCGGCCCCAGCTTGGCCTGGACGTAACCGAGGAGAAGAAGGAGGCGTTCGATCTTCTGTGCGATTCCATCGACGCCCTCCAGCGTGAGAACGTGGGCCTCCTTTGGTCCTCGCTCGTCAAGGACACCATGAAGCGCAAGCGCCCCTCCTTCACGGAGCGGGCGCACGGCTACCGGAGCTTCAGCGACCTCCTGGAGGACGCCCAGCGCCACGGCGTCATCCAGGTGCGCAAGGACGAGCGGAGCGGCAGCTACATCATCACTGGTTTTGGCGCGGCACGCGCCAATGGAGCGGGGGCGGAGCCCAAGGCGCCGGCCCGGCCGCGCGGGGCCAAGCGCGCCTCGGGCGGAGGGCGCCGCAGGCGGGGGAAGAAGACCGCCGAGAAGGCGAGCGAGCCTCAAGCGTAGGTGAGGATGGGGTCGTTGAGCGGATGCGTGGCCCCCTGCCGCCCCGCCCGGCGAGGGGCGGAGCGGCTCGGGCGGTCGGGGCCACAAGCGAAATGCCTTTGAAACTTCTTGATATGAGACGCGTTATTCCAGGTCTTTCAGCCCTCTCAAGGCTATTTCATTTTCCCACAAAGTCGGCTCAGGCTGCAAGAGGGATCGATTGCCGCTGAGGGTTTCACCGCTCCCTCAGAGGGTTCGGCTCCTCCCCGAGTGGCGATTTGGATAGCGACGTCCTTTAATTTCAATTAAGTGAGCGGTTTTTCTAATGAAAAACATGAAAGTAGGGGTAATAGGTCTTGGAAACATGGGGGGAGGCATCGCCCGAAACTTCCTCAAGGCCCGGATTCCCCTCGTGGTATGGGATGCCGCCCCGGCCGCCCGCCGCCCCTTTGCCCGGCGCGGAGGAGCGGAGGTGGCCCCCCCCGGCGAGATGGCCCAAGGCTGCGCCGTCATCTTCCTCGTCGTTCCCGGCTCGCCCGAGGTGGCCCTGTGCCTGCGGGGGAAGGAGGGCATTCTCGCCCGGGCTCGCCCGGGGCTGGTGCTTTATGACCTGACCACCTCCGACCCCGCCGCCACGGGGAGGCTCGCCCGCCTCGCCGGAAAGAGGGGGATCCCCTACCTCGACGCCGGGATGAGCGGCGGCGCCTCGGGCGCCGAGGTCGGCACCCTCACCCTCATGATCGGAGGCGACGCGCGCGCCTTCCGGCGCACCCGGCGCTATCTCGCCCCCATCGCTTCCAAGCTCTTCTACCTGGGGCCGAGCGGGGCGGGGCACACGCTCAAGCTCATCCACAACATGGTGTGCCACGCCGTTTTCTTGGCTACCTGCGAGGGAGGGCGCCTGGCCGAGCGCGCGGGGATCCGCCTGGAGGACATGGTCGAGGTCTTCAACGTCTCGAACGCAAGGAGCTACGCCAGCCAGGTGCGCTTCCCCCGCCACATCCTCACGAAGCGCTGGGACGCCAAGTCGCGCATCTACAACCTCCGCAAGGACGTCGGGATGGCCGTCGCCATGGGCAAGCGCCTGGGGGCGGAGACGGCCCTGGGGGAGGCGACGCTCGCCTTTCTGGAGAAGGCCGCCTCCCTCGGGATGGAGGAGAAGGATTTCGCCCTCCTCTATCGGGATTTCGAGAAGATCCGGAAGGCCAGGCCCCGGCGGGCCTCCTGAGGATGGGCCAGATGGCGGAGGAGGACGTCTCAGGGTAAGATTTCCCTGAGTTTCTCAAGAGACGCTGGCTAGAGGCGGAAGGCATGAAGCTCGTCGTGGGGATTACGGGGGCGTCGGGCGCGATCTACGGGGTGCGCTTCATGGAGGTTCTCCATGCGGCCTACCCCGAGGTGGAGAGCCACCTCATCGTCTCGCGCGCGGGCCTGAGGGTCCTCAAGCACGAGACCGATCTGGACGTGAAGGGCCTGGCCGCCTGGGCCGACGTGGTCCACCCGGAGGGGGACATCGGGGCGCGCCCCGCGAGCGGGAGCGCGGGCTTTGAGGCCATGGTGGTGATCCCCTGCTCCGTCAAGACCCTGGGGCAGATCGCCAACGGCACCGGGGACAACCTCATCGGCCGCGCCGCCGACGTCATCCTCAAGGAGGGGCGCAAGCTCGTCCTCGTGCCCCGGGAGATGCCCCTTTCGGCAATCCACCTCGAGAACATGCTCAAGCTCTCCCGCCTGGGGGTGCTGATTCTCCCGGCCTCGCCGGGCTTTTATTTCCTCCCCAAGACCATGGACGACCTCATCGACCACGTGGTCGGGAAGACCCTCGACGCCCTCGGCCTCGAGCAGAATCTCTTCGAGCGCTGGAAGGGCCAGTATCCCGAGCGGCGCAATAGCGCCCTCCTCCAGCGGGAGAGGGGAGAGGGCGGGATTTAACCCCCTCCGGCCGCAGAAGGGCACACCCGAAGCCATCCAAACCAAAGAGGAGAAACGCCGTGCCGGGCCGAGCGGACGAGGGCCAAACCGCCGATCGAATCGAGGAAATGGCGCACGCCCTCTTCGGCTTGCCCAAGGACGAGCGCTCCCGCGCCGGGGCCCGGGAGATGGCGGAGATGCTGGCCCAGGTCGCGGCCGTCCGCTTCGAGAAGACCGAAGAGCCCATCATGCCCCAGGCTCGGACCGGAGGGAGGGGGACGAGCTGACGTGGCCGTGAGCAGGCTGGTTTTGGCGTCCTTCTATCAGGACTCCGTGGCTCTCATGCGCATCGCCCAGGCCGTCCGCGCTCGCCCCGGCGTGCGAGAGGCCGCCGCCCTCATGGGGACCCCCTCCAACCGCGCCCTCCTCGAGCAGGCCGGCCTGGCCGGGGCCGGCACCCGCTCCGCCGGCCCCAACGATTTGATCCTGGCTGTTGAGGCCGAGACCGAGGATGGGGCGGCGGAAGCCCTGGAAGCCGCCCGGTCGCTCCTCTCGCGGCGGCGCCGCGCGGCGGAGGAAGGGGCTGCGCCCGCCCCTCGTTCTCTCGATTCGGCCCTCGCCCTCCTTCCACGCGCCAACCTGGCCGCCATCTCCGTCCCCGGTCCCTATGCCAAACGGGAGGCCATGCGCGCCCTGAGGCGGGGCCTCCATGTTTTTCTCTTCAGCGACAACGTCGCCATCGAGGAGGAAGTCGAGCTCAAGCGGGAGGCCCTCGCGCGCGGTCTCCTCTGCATGGGGCCGGACTGCGGAACGGCCTACTTGAGCGGCGCCCCCTTGGGCTTCGCCAACCTGGTGCCGCGCGGCCGGGTGGGCCTGGTCGCCGCCTCGGGGACGGGCCTCCAGGCGGTGGCCTCCCGGCTGGCCGCCCTCGGGGAGGGGGTCTCGCAGGGGATCGGGGTGGGCGGCCGGGACCTCTCCGCCCGGGTGGGCGGGGCGATGACCCTCTTCGCCCTCCAAGCGCTG
>CAYMWZ010000033.1:0-16328 GCA_964394385.1 uncultured Nitrospinaceae bacterium
TCTTTCACGACGGGCTTCGGCTCAGCCGAAGGGGCGGGGGCGGGCGCTGGGGGGGGCCCTGCGCGCCCGGCCGGGGGTGGCGCTTCCCGGCCCGCCCTCGCCGGAGCGCCCGGCGCGGGGAGGGGCCTCTCCTCCGGCCGCGAGGCGAGGCTCACCCCCGCCGAGCGCAGGAGCGCCTCGATGTGAAACGCCACCGCCCGCCGCTCGGCCGGGGTCCCGGCAAAGACCGGGAGCGGGGGATGACGCGCCTCGATCTCTTCGAGGAAGCGAAGGGCCTCCCCCTCGCGGCGGAACCCGGGCAGGGGAGAGGAGGGCCGCTCCCTCCCCCAGCCGGAGTGGCATACGCCGCACTGCGCCCGGAAGCTGAAGGCGCCCACCTCGGCCGGGACGGGCTCCCCCTGCTCCTCCCGCCAGGGGAGGGGCCGCCACAGCCCCTCCCGGCTCAGCCCCTCGAGCTCGGCGAGGAGGATCCCGTTTCGGTACATGTAGCCCGGGATGAGAAAGGCGCCCCGGGCCTCCTCCCGCCTCCACTCCGCCACCGCCGCGAGGGCCAAGACGGCGGCCGCGCAAAGGGCGGCGCCGGCCCGCCCAAGCCGCCGGGGCCGCCGGACGGCCACCAGCAAGAGAGAGGCGCCCAGCGCCGCGTGCCCGAGGGCGGCGCCCACCGCCAGCAAGATCGGGAGGACGCCCGCCCGCCCCGCCGGCAGGGTGAACCCCCACCACAGGACCGCCCCCGCGCCGGCGAACGCCGCGGTGGCCATCCAGGAGCCCAGCCCCTCCACCAGGGAGATGCGCCAGAGCGAGTCCCTCTGCCCCGCGGCGTGCCAGAGACCCGCCGCCCCGGCCGCGAGGAGGGCGGTGGTCCCCCAGAGGAGGTAGGCGGGCGGGGCGGAGGGATTGAGAAGGGCGTCCCAGGCCGAGCGGGTCTCGAGCCACCGGCCCGCCGTCAGGGTGAACGACCGGAGGGAGACGGGAACGGCCGCCGCCGCCCAGAGGCAGAGGGCCGCCAAGACGCCCAAGGGGAGGCGGAGGTCCCCCGCGGCCGGCCCGCGCTCCCGCCCCAGGACGGAGCAGGTGAGCGCGCCCACCCCCAGGAGAAGAACGATCCACCCGACAGCCAGGGGAGCCCTGAAGATCTGCTGCAGATGCTCCGCCGCGCGGGGCTGGAAGGCGATGGCCCCGAACCACGCCGCCATCCCGGCCAGGGCCACGAGGGTAGTGGTCGCCCCCAGGACCAGCGCGGCGGACCGGCGGGCCAGCGCGCCCCAGCGCGGGTCGACGCTTCCCCTCCCCCGCCACCCGGCGGCCACCATGTAGACCGCCCCGCCCGCCGCCAAGGCCGAGAGAAAAGCGAAGAGAAACGACAGCGCCGGGAGCAGGGCCCGCCCGAGGACGGGCGGGGCCTCGACGAGGGGATATGGCACGAGGGGACCCCTCAATTGAAAACGCAGAAGACCGGGCCGCCCGCCCCCGGGCGCTCACGATGGGCGGACGATCAGACCACGGCCGCGCCCTTCGCCCGGTAGCGCGCGAGCTTCTCCTCGTCGAGCGCCGCGCCGAGCCCCGGCCCCCGGGGGACGGGCGCGCGGCCGGCGCCGATGTCGATCGGCCGGTCCACGACGTCGTCCAGCATCTTCTCCGGCCCGACCGACTCGATCGCCGTCAAGAAGGCCGAGGAGGTCGCCGCGACGTGCATCTCCGCCAGCGTGTAGCCCGTGAGGCCGAAGCCGTGGCCGATGACGAGCCGCATGCCCGTGGCGACCATCTCGCGGGTGGCGAGGAGCCCCCCCTGCTTCAGCACCTTCACCTTGACGATGTCGGCCGCCTCGGCCCGGATGATGCGCAGCAGGCTCTCGTGGCGGTAGACGCACTCGTCCGCCATGACAGGGAAGCCGATCGCCCGGCGGACGCGGGCCATCCCCTCAAGATCCTCCCGGGGGACGGGCTGCTCGAAGAGGGCGGGGTTCGCGCCCTCGACCTCGCGGGCGAAGGCGACGGCGTCCTCCACCCTCCCGTAGGACTCGTTAGCGTCGATGCGGATCTCGAAGTCCTCCCCCGCCGCCTCGCGCACCGCCAGGACGCGCGCGGCGTCCGCCCCGACGTCCCCCCCCGCCTTCACCTTGCAGGAGATCCACCCCCGCTCCCGGAAGCCGCGCGCCTCGGCGGCCGCCCGCTCCGGCGGCTGGATGCCGATCCAGGCGTTGAAGAAGATCTCCTCCTTGAGCGCCCCCCCGAGCAGCTCGTGGAGGGGGACCCCCAGCGCCTTCGCGTGGATGTCCGCCAGGGCGATGTCCAGGGCGGCCTTGGCCTCGCAGCCCCCGGAGAGGGCCTCCTCCATCCTCCGGGAGGCCTCCCGCGGCCGGCGCGGGTCGGCCCCGAGGAGGGCGGGCCCCAGGGCCCGCTCGATGGCCTCCGCCGTCTCGTCCCGCCCGCCGGAGGAGTACCCGCGGAGGGGCTCCACGTCCCCCATCCCGACGAAGCCGTCGTCCGTCCGGACTCGGACGAGCGCGCAGGGCTGCACGTTGTGGTTGTGAAAGGCGTTCTTGAAGAAGCCCCGCATGGGCATGTCCACGCGGAAGACTTCGACCGAGGCCACTTTCATTCCGGCTCCTCGACTCCCTCGCCAGAGATGGGTGTGAACCTCCATCCTAGCAGAAGAGGGCCCCGGGGCGCCTCTCAGCCGGCCAGGCGCACGGCCTCCCGCGCCCGCCCGAGGAGCGCCTCATCCACCGGGAGGGCGCGATCGACCCCCGGCCGGAGGAAGGAGAAGACCACCTCCCGCACCCGCCTTCCGGCGGCCTGCTCCACCCCCAGGGCGTAGGCGGCCCCTTGGGGGAGGTAGTGCTCCGCGCGCGCGGGGACCTCCGCCGCCGCCACGCGGTCGGTCTTGAAGTCGCAGAGGATGAGGTCTTCTCCTTCCTCGAAGACCAGGTCGGCGAAGCCGCGGAGGAGCCTCCCCTCCGCGAGGGCGAAGAAGGGAAGCTCGCGCCACCGGCGCGGGGCGGCGGCGGCCCGCCGGAGGAGCTCCCCATCCGCCGCCCGGCGGATGAGGGAGAGCGCCTCACCCGCCTCCTCCTCCCCCAGGCCCAACTCCAGGGCGAGGGCCCGGGCCTCCCCCGCCAGCTCCTCCGCCCGCCCCGGAAGGGGGGGCTCCAGCCCGGCCAGGAGAGCGTGGACGAGCCTTCCGAAGGCGCGGCCCCGCGGCCCCTCCCCCGCCTCGGAGAGGGTCAGCCCGTAGCGCTCGGCCGCCCCGTCCTCCTCTCCGCCGCCGTCGGGCCCGACGAGCTGGCTGGGGGCGAGGGGGCGCCTGCGGCCGGTGGGGGCCGCGAGGGCCCGGAGGCGGTCCACCAGCGCGGCGCGCCGGCGGCGGCCCTCCTCGATCCGCCCCTCATCCGGCTCGAAGACCGCCTCGGGGATGCGGAGGATGCCCTCCTCCTCCCGTGCGGGCGGGAGCGGCTCCCGGAACTCGGCGGCCGGGCCCAGGGCGCCCGAGCGCATGGCCTCCTCCCCCGCGCCCGCCTGCCGGAGATGATCCCACAGGTTCTTGTACCTTCTCTTGAGACTCCCCGGGAAAAGCGGCCAGATGAGCAACTCCCGCGCCCGGGTGGCGGCCACGTAGAGCAGGCGCTTGAGCTCGGCCGCCTGGAAGGCGTCCTCCCGCTCCCGGGCGACGGCGTAGCCCCGCGACTGAAGCGGCCGATCCTTGGACCCCAAGCGGATCTCCACCCCGCCCCTCCCGCGGTCGGCCGCCCAGGGCGTCTTGTCCGGGTCGAGCTTCCCGCCCAGGTCCGCCAGCGCCACCACCGGGAACTCGAGCCCCTTCGCCCCGTAGATGGTCATGAAGCGGACGGCCTCCCCCTCCAGCACGACGGCCTCAGGCTCCCGGGCCTCATCCCCCCGGGCGATCTGCGCGTCGAGGAAGGCCCCGAACTCGTCCACCCCCCGCGCCCCTCCCCCCTCGAACGCGAAGGCCAGGTCCAGGAGCTTCAAGAGGTTCCCCACCCGCTGCTCGCCGTGGGAGGCGGCGAGGAAGAGCTCGTAGGCCTGGGTCCTCCGGAAGATCTCCTCGATCATCGCCCTTGCGCCCATCCCGGCGCGCCGCGCGCTGAGCTCACGCATCTCCTCCGCCGCCCGCTCCACCTCCGGCGGGCTGGGCAGCTCGGGCAGCAGGAAGCGCGCCAGGTCCGCGTCCGAGAACCCATAGAGGGGCGAGCGCAGCGCCGCCGCCAGCGCCAGGGGATCGCACGGGCGCACCACCGCCCGCAGCACGGCCGCGGCGGCGGCCACCTCCATCCGGTCGTAGAAGCGCCTCCCCCCCTCCGAGAGGAAGGGAACCCCCGCCCGCCGGAAGGCGTCCTCATACTCGGGATAGCCCGTCCTCGTCCGGAAGAGCACGGCCACGTCGCCGTACCGGAGCGGCCTCCGCCCCCCCGCCGGGGCGGGGATCTCCCTCCCCTCGGCCTCGACGAGATGCCGGATGGCCCCGGCGAGGGAGGCGGCCTCACGGCTCCTGTAGCCCTCCTCCTCTTCTCCGTCGCCCCCGTCCGCCTCCGGCAGAAGGAGCACGCCCGGGCCCTCCTCCATGCGGTAGGGCTCCAGGGGGGCGTAGCCGGGCTGGACCTCCTCCTCGGGGGCGATCAGCCGGCCGAAGACCCCGTTCACGAACTCGATGACCCCGGGGGCGCTGCGGAAGTTCTGGCGGATGCCGATGACTTGGCTCTTCGGGGTCCTCTCGATGACCCCCTTCGCCTCGAGGTAGACAGCGATGTCTGCCCGTCGGAAGCGGTAGATGGATTGCTTGGGGTCCCCCACGAGGAAGAGCCGCCCGCCCCGCAGGCGCGCCCCGCGCCAGTCCTCGGGCGAGGGCTCCTCCCCCGCGAGGAGGAAGATGAGCTCCACCTGGAGGGGGTCCGTGTCCTGGAACTCGTCCACCAGAAAATGCGTGAAGCGGCCCCGGAAGCGCCGCCGCGCCTCCGCGCTCCCGCGGGCCAGCCGCGCCGCCCGGTCGAGGATCCCCTCGAAATTGAGAATCCCCTCCTCCGCCGCGCGCCGCTCCAGCCGATCGACGAAGCCGCGCAGGGAGCCGACGGCGCCCGCGAGGACGGCGTGGCCCGCCTCGGCCAGGGCCCTGGCGCACGCCCCTCCGACCAGCCGGTCAAACGACTCGTGCAACGCCCTGACGGCTTCCTTCGATCCCCATGCCTTCGCCGCCCCGACGTTCCTTTTGTAGGAAACCTCCTGCCACAGTCCCCGCAGAAGGGCGGGGAACGACTCCCCCGAAAGACCCTCCCCCCACGCCTTCACCCCCAGCAGTTGCACATAGGCCTTGTCCGTCCGGTCCCCGCAGCGCTCGGCCATGCCGGCCCAGACGGCGATCGCCTCCTGAATCTCCTTCTTCAGCTCCTCGGGCCTCGCGCCCTCCGGGCGCGGAAATCCCTCGCGCAGCTCGGGAAGGTGAAGGAGGGCGTCCCGCACCCGCGAGAGATCCTGAATCGTGAAGCCTAGCGCGAGGAACTCCTCCAGCGCGCCCTCCTCCCCCGAGAGGCGCTCGGCGAGCCACTCCTCCCACAGCCGGTCGCGCAGCTCCTCGTGCGCGAGGAGGTCCACCTCCCCCGCGCCCGGCCGGAGGCCCGCCTCGACCGCCCGATCCCGCAGCAGGGCCAGGGCGAAGCTGTGGATGGTCGAGATCTGCGCGCGGTCGATCTCCTCGAGGGCCGCGACGAGGCGCGCCTGCTTCCCCTCATCCCCTTCCGCCTCCGAGACGGCCGCCGCCAGCCCGGTCCGGATGCGCTCGCGCAGCTCGGCCGCCGCCTTGATGGTGAAGGTGATGGCGGCGATCCGGCCCAGCGGCACCCCCTCGCTGCCGACGAGGTGGACCACCCGCTCGACGAGGAGGCGCGTCTTCCCCGTCCCCGCCCCCGCCTCGACGAGGACGGGGCCGTCCATCCAGCGCACGGCGAGATCGCGCTCCCTCTGATCGGCGGGGGGAGTGCTCACGGGGCTCTCTCCTGCAACTCCGCGAGCTTGGCTCTCCGGGGGTCGCCCGCCTTCTCCTTGGCGCGCCCCTCCCGGTCGGGCCCGCAGATGGGGAGGTAGTCGCAGTGCGCGCACGCCGCCGAGGGGAGAGGGAAGAAGACGGCGCGGTCCGCCGCGCCCCAGAAGTAGGCGAGCAGGTCATCCACCGCCGCCATCTGCCCGCGGACTTCTTCGGGAGAAAGCGCGCGGAGGGCGAAGCCGGCGGCCTCGCTCACGTAGGCGTAAGCCCCCCCCACCCGGGCGCCCTCCCCGCACACCCGCAGGCCGTGGCGGGCGTAGAGGTGGGGCTGCAAGCGCCCCCCCCCGCCCAGGGGCTCGCTCCCCTTCGGCGCCGACCGGCCGCTCTTGAAATCCACGAAGCGGTGCTCCCCCGAAGCGCTCCGCTCGAGGAGGTCGAACCGGCCGCTCAGGAGAAGGGGCCCCGCGCCCTCCCCCAGCGGAATCTCCAGCGGCGGGGCCCCGCCTCTCCCGAACTCTCCCTCCACATCGAGGGGGGTCCAACCCTCCTCCTTCACGTAGGCCCGGCGGAGGAACTCCGCGAGCTGCCGGTGGACGGACTCCCGCATGAGCCGCCACGCGAGGGGGAGAAGGGCCTCCCCCTCCTCCTCGAACCGGCGGAAGCTCCCCTCCACCGCGCGGGCGAGGCGGGGGCGCCAGGCGGCCTCCTCCCCGAGCGCCCCGCCGGACTCCCGCAGGCCGCCGAAGAGGCGCCGGAGGGCGTCGTGGAAGATCCTCCCCCGCAAGAGAGGGTCCGCCTCAAGCGGGGGGACGGGCTCCTCGCGCCGCTCCAGCCGGAGCAGCCGCCTCAGGGCGAAGCGGTAGGGGCAGGTGAAGAAGGTCTCAAGGTCCGTCACGGCGACGGGGCGCCGCCCCGGGTCCAGGCGGGAGCGGAGGGCCCCGCGGATCTCGGCGAAGAGCCCGTCCTGCGCGGTCAGGGCGCCGCGCCGCCAGCGGTCGCCCAGGGCCGCGCGCCGGCGCGCGAAGCCGGGGTCGGCCGCGAGGTGGGCCAGGGCCCCCCGCTCGGGGGACTTGAGCTGGCGGAGCATCCCCGAGAGCTCCCCCTCCAGCAGGCTCACCGGCCGCAGGCGCAGGGAAGCAGGGTCCAGGGCCGCCGTCGCGGGCCGGTGGCCGGGGACTCTCTCAAGAACGCCCCCGGATTCCTCCCCCGGCCGGCCGGCCGCCGCCACGAGGTGATGGAGGAGCAGGCTCGGGGGGCGCTCGGAGTCCTCCCCCGCCCCTCCCACCGCCAGCGGAACGCCCAGCGCGACCCGGCGCTCGGCGGCCAGGAGCGCCGACCAGAAGAGGTAGCGCTCCTCGGCCGTGCGGTCCCCCTTGAGGGGGAGGCGCCCGGGGGAGCCGCCCTCCCCCGCCAAGAGGCGGTCGAGCTCGGCTCGCAGCCCGTCGGAGAGCAGGGGGTCTTCCCCGCCCCGGCCCGGGAAGATCCCCTCGGCCAAGCCAGGCACCGCCACTGCCCAGAAGGAGAGCCCGCGCGCGGCCTGGAGGGAGAGGAGCCGGACCCGCGCCGGCCCCCCCGGCGCGCGGAGGCGGGAGTGGGCGAGCACCCTGCCCGCCCACCGCTGGAAGGCCCGCGCGTCCACCTCGCCCAGGAGGGGATCGAGATCGGCCAGCCGGCCCAGGGCGAGGAGCACCTCCGCCCGCCCCTCGACCTCCCCCGTCAGCTCCTCGAACGCCCGGCCGCACTCCGAGGCGTGCCGGGAGGGGAGGGCCCTCGCCGGGAGGCGTCTCAGACGCCCGAAGAGAAACGCCAACGCTCCCTCCAGACCTTCGATGAGGGAGCGCTCCTCGGCCTCCCCCGCCTTCTCCTTCGCCTTCGAGAGGGCCCGCCCCCAACCCTCCTCCCCCGCCGGGAAGGGGAGCCCCCGGGAGAGGTGCTCCCAGCGGGAGGGCAGGAGCGGGTCGGCGCCCTCGCCGGGGATCTTCCCGGAGCGCAGCATCTCCTCGAAGAAGGACGTCCCGGTGAAGCGCCCCTCGTCGAGGAGGCGCATCACCTCCGCCCGGGGGTAGTTCCGCTCCCTGAGCGAGAGCATGCGAAGAAAGGCGCGCCCCGCGGGCGTGGCGGCGCACACCTCCCCGCCCTCGGCGGCGGCCGGCGCCCCGAGCGCGCGAAGGGTCTCCCGGAACAGGCGGGGGTAGACGTCCCCGCCCGGGAACATGACGGCGGCTTCCCGCGCCTCCGGGCCCTCCGCCCCGCTGTAGAGGACCTCCCGGCAGAGCTCAAAGGCCTCGCGGCTGGGGGTGGGGGCCGAGACCACGCAGAGGGCGCCCTCGGGCGGCTCGGCACCCCCTCCTCCGCCGAAGAGGCGGCGGCCCAGCTCCTCGAGCGGCCGCCCCTCCGCGGCCGGGACCTCCCCCGGCGCGAACCCCTGGGAGCGGAGCCACTCGATGAGCGGCCGGGCGAAGGCGCAGGCCGGCGCCTCAGGCTCGGCGGGGACGAAGGCGGCTCCCTCCGCCCCGCGGCAGCAGGCGGCGAGGAGCCTCCTCTGGAGGGCGTTCAGGTCGGCGAAGCCGTAGAGGAGGGTGGGAACCCGGGGCGGGCGGGCCTCCGCCTCCTCGCAGGCCGCCCGGAGGAAGGCACCCTCGCCGTAGAAGCCCAGCCCCCTGAGCCTCTCCTCAAACAGGCCGGCCAGGCGGGCCAAGTCGGCCAGCCACTCCCTGTCGGCCTCCTCCCGCGCACGCGGGGCCAGGCGGGCGAGGTCCGCCGGGGCGATGAGCGCCTCCTCCAGGTCCGACAAGGTGGCGAGGAGGGCCTCCCCGTACCCCTCGGCGCCCGCGGGGGGGCGCAGGCGGCGCAGCTCCCCTTGAGCCTCCCGGATGACGCGCCCGGCCAGGGCGGCGCCCCCCAGGGGCGGCAGGGGCCTCAGCCCCGCCCCGCGCAGGCGCGCGCCTGCGATCTCGCGCGCGAGGTCGAGGGGAGTGAGGAAGGCGACCCCGGCGAAGCCCCCCTCCCGGGCGAGGCGCTCATGAAGGTGATCCCGAAGGAGATTCGAGATGAGGATGACGCGGCGCGGCCGGAGGGGATCCCCCCCCGCGAGGCGGCGCAGCGCGGGCGCGAGCAGCGGCTCCAGCCGGTGGAAGGGCGCGCAGTAGAGGACCTTGGAGGGGCTGGCCGCCATGCGTCCGGCTCTCCGGGTGAGAGGAAGGGCGGAGCCCCTCCATCTTACCCCGAAGCGGAGGGGAGGTTACCCCTCCCGGACGCTCTCGCCGAAGAGCTCCTCCGCCTCGAGCGGGCGCGGGGTGAGCCCCTGCTGATGGGCGTAGCGGACGAGCTTTTCCAGCGTCTTGCGGTTCGCCCCGAGCCCGTAGGGCCAGAAGTTCTCCCCGAAGAGGGCGCGGGTCTCGTCCATGAAGGAGGGCAGGAAGGGAAGCATGGCCGAGAGGGCGCCCGTGTCCGAGAGGGACCGGATCGTCCTCTCCCTCGCCTCGCACATCGCCTTGTAGAGGCTCCGCAGCGCCCAAGGGGCGCGCCGGTGGACCTCCTTGCGCACGACCACGCAGTGCATGATCGGGTGAATGCCCGTGCGGCGGTAGTAGTCGATCTCGGCAGCCTTGTAGTCGGGAAAGAGGCGCTTCACGCGGGGGGAACCCTTGGCGAAGCAGGCGGGGACCTGGTGGAGGAGGGCGCCCCCCACCTCGCCGGAGTCGAGCATGTCCGAGATGCTCTGGCCGGGCTTCAGGTAGCGGATCCGCACGCCGGGCGGCATCGCGATGGGCACGCGGGGCTCGAGCGCCGCCACCCACTCCACCGAGCGGATGTCGAGGCCGTGCTCCTCGGCGAGGATCCCCACGATCCACACCACGGCGGTCATGCCCCACTCGCGGATGGCGACGCGCTTGCCGTTGAGATCCCCGACCTTCTCGACGCCCGCCTCGGCGTTCCCGTAGACCATCGAGTGGCGGAACACCCGGCTCGGGAAGGCGGGCATCCCGACGAAGGGGCTCTCCCCCCCGCCCAGCAGGAAACAGTGCGCCCCCATGGACATCTCCGAGACGTCGAACTCCTGGTAGCGGCACATCCGGTAGAAGATCTCGGTCGGCGGCAGGGTCACGACCCGGAGGTCGATCCCCCCGGGGCGGACGTCGCCCGAGCGCAGGAGGTTCATCCGGTCGTAGCTGCCGAAGGCGCCCGTCAGCTCCAAGTCGGCCATCGCGGCCCTCCTCCGCCGAAGCGTCCGGGCGCGGCCGCCCGGGGCTCGCCTTTGCCGGGGACGCACCGGATCTCTCACACATCCTCACCCGGCGCAAGGAGGCGGGCGCCGCCGCGGCCTCTTCTTGACCCCCCTCCTCCCCGCGTGGCATGAGGGAGGAGCCGGAAGGGCAGAGCGCCCCTTCCTCTCCCCCCCCAGAAAGGGAGCCTTCGTGGCCAGGCGGGCGCGGATCCTCTTGTGCGGTTTCGGCCGGGTGGGGCGCGCCTTCGCCCGCCTCCTCGAGGCCAAGCGCGGGCGCCTCCTCGCCGCCCACGGCCTGCGATTGGACCTGGTCGGGGTGGGAGAGCTCGCCGGAAGCCTCCTCTGCCCGGAGGGGCTCGCCCCCGCGGAGGCGGCGGACGCCTTCGAAGCCAGCGGGAGCCTGGCCGGCCATCCCGCCCTCCGGCCCGGCTGGAAGGGGATCGACCTCATCCGGGAGGCCGAGGCGGACCTCCTCGTCGAGGCCACCCCGACCGACGCCCTGACGGGGGAGCCCGCCCTCACCCACATCCGCACCGCCCTCTCCCGGGGGATGCACGTGGCGAGCGCCAACAAGGGCCCCTTCATCCGGGCCTTCGGGGAGCTCAAGTCCCTCGCGGCCGGGCGCGGGGTGGCGCTCAAGCTCTCGGCCGCCGCGGCGGCGGCCCTGCCCACCTTGGACCTCGCACAGATCTGCCTCGCCGGAGCCGAGATCCGGGCCATCGAGGGAGTGCTGAACGGGACGTCCAACTTCATCCTCACCCGGATGCGGACGGGCGGCTTGGGCTACGCGGAGGCGCTGGCCGAGGCCCAGCGCATGGGCATCGCCGAAACCGACCCCACCCTCGACGTCGAGGGCCACGACACGGCCAACAAGCTCGCCCTCATCGCGAACGTCTGCATGGAGGCGGACCTTCGGCCCGACGAGGTGGAGCGGACGGGCATCACCGGCCTCTCGGCCGAATCGGTGCGGGGCGTCGGAGGGAGGATCGTGCGCCTCGTGGGCCGCGCCGAGCGGGGGCCGGACGGGGTGGTGCGGGCCCGCGTGGCCCCCGAGGCGCTCCCGCCGGAGCACCCCCTGGCCGGGGTGGACGGGGCGGAGAAGGGCATCACCTACACGACCGACACCATGGACCGCGTGACGGTCATGGGCGGGAAGAGCGACCCGAAGGGCGCCGCGGCGGCGCTGCTGAAGGACATCATCAACATCTACCGCGCGCCCTGAGGAGCGCGCCCGGGGGCACCGGCATGGCCCAAAACAACGCGGACCTCCTCGTGAGCACCCTCAAGGCGGCCGGGGTGAGGTACGGCTTCGGGATCCCGAGCGGGAACGTCCTCCCCCTCATCGAGGCGATGCGGAAGGGGGGCATCGAGTTCGTCCTCACGGCCCACGAGGGCTCGGCGGGCTTCGCGGCCGACGTCATGGGGCGGCTGACGGGCGTCCCCGGCCTGTGCATCGCCACCCTGGGGCCGGGCGCGACGAACCTGACGACCGGGGTGGGGGACGCCTATCTCGACCGATCGCCCATGATCGCCATCACCTGCAACATCCCGACGGATCAGATCGGCCGCCGGATCCAGATGTACATCGACCACCACGCCCTCTTCCGCCCCATCACCAAGGCGAGCTACCCGCTCCGGAGCGGCCGCGTGGCCTCCACCCTGGAGGAGGCGCTCGGCGTGGCGCTGAGCGAGCCCTACGGCCCGGTCCATCTGGACCTCCCCGAGGACGTCTCCCTGGCCCCCGCCGAGGAGGAGGCGCCCCCGCCTCCCTCGGGCCGGCGCCTCGGGCCCGCCCCCGAGGCCGCCTTCAAGAAGCTGGAGGCGATCCTCCACGGGGCGAAGCGCCCGGCCGCTGTCATCGGCGCCTCGGCGATGCGCCTGAGGCGCCCCGGCGCGCTCCGCGCCTTCGTGGAGAGGCACCAGATCCCCTTCGCCTCGACCACCATGGCCAAGGGGATGATCGACGAGGAGCACCCCCTCTCCATCGGCTGCATCGAGCGGGCCCGGCGGCAGGTCCAGCGCGCCTTCCTCCGCGGGGCGGACCTCATCCTGGGGATCGGCTACGACGTCGTGGAGGTGGAGTACGAGCAGTGGATCGGGGAGGTCCCCCTGGCGAGCGTGGACATCGAGCCGGCCGACACGGACGGGAAGGTGAAGATCCTCCACGAGGTCGTGGGGGACCTCGACGCCTCCCTCGAGCGCATGGGCCGCATCCCGCCGGGCGCCTACGAATGGCCCTCCGACGCGGCCCTGCGCCAGCGGGAGAAGTTCCAGCGCGCGCTCCGGCCCCCCACCGGGAGCTTCTCCCCGCACCAGGCCATCGACGTCGTGCGCGACGCGCTGCCCCGGGAGGGCATCCTCGCCTTCGACGTGGGCGCTCACACCCACCAGATCGCGAGCCAGTGGACCGCCCACGCGCCGGGCACCTTCCTCATCACGAACGGCTGGTCCTCGATGGGCTTCGGCATCCCCGCCGCCATCGCGGCCAAGCTGGCGAGGCCCGAGCTTCCCGTCGCCTGCATCGTCGGGGACGGCTGCTTCCAGATGACCTGCGGCGAGGTGGCCACGGCGAAGCGGCTGGGGCTCGCGCTCCCCATCGTGGTGCTCGACGACAGGTGGCTCGCCCTCATCCAGGTGAAGCAGGAGCGCAGGAAGTTCGGCGTCTACGGCACCGCGCTGCAGCAGGAGGCCTATGCCGAGCCCCCGGCCCACTACTTCGGAGTGCCGGCGGTGGGCGTCCGCGGGCCCGAGGATCTGGCGAAGGCGCTCCGGCGGGCGCTCCATTCCCCCGGCCCGACCGTCATCGAGGCGGTCGTGGACGGGGGCCACTACATGGAGACGGTCTACGACTGAGGAGGGGGGGCGCTCCCCCCGGCGGGGAGCCCGCCATCCCGCCCGGGGGGCTCTAGTAGCCCGGCGTGCCCTCGTGCGCGATGGCGCTCAACTCGCGCTTGGGCGCGAGCTGGACGGCCGAGAGCAGGTCGTCGGTGATGGCGCAGCGCTCATCGCACAAGGTCCAGAGGTCTTCGTTCGCCCCCGCCTTGCGGCCGTGGTAGAGGGTGACGAGGACGCCGCTCTCCTTGGCCGCCGCGACTGCGGGCACCAGGTTGCTGTCGCTGGCCACCAGGATGACGTCCGTGATCTGGCCGCTTCCGGCCAGCCGCACGAGGTCCACCCCGAGCATCATGTCCACCCGCTTCTGGACGAAGTTCTCCCGCCCGTCCTCGCGCAGGCCGCGGTAGACGATCTCCCCCAGGCGCACCTCGAAGCGGGGGAGGCGGTCCAGCGTGCGGAAGAAGCGCAGCTTGTTCATGTAGCGCTTGGTCTCCTCCTCGGTGGGGTTCGCGCCCTGGTAGGGGAGGCAGTGGTAGTAGTAGGTGCGGAGGAGCTCCTTCGAGCCCGCCAGCCGCTGGGACAGGCGGGCGAAGTCCACCCGCATCTCCGAGAACTCCTCCCGGATCAGGAACTCGATGTAGGCGCCGTCGATGAACACCGCAACTCTTCCCATTTTCGCCCTCAGTTTGGAAGGTAGGAAAGGGGCCCACTGCCCCGCGACAGGGTGTCAACCAAACAAACGCTCTCGCGGACCGATCCTATCCCAACCGCGGCGGGCCGCAAGAGGGAGGATGAAGGCCCCCGGCGAAAGCGAAAAAAGGCGCGCCCCGCGGGCTCAGAGAAATTTTGCCCCCTCCAGGAGGGCCTCGCCCAGGTTCACCCCCTCGAGGTCGGCGCCCACAAGGTCCGCGCCCCTCAGGTTCGCCCCCGCCGCGTCGGCCTCGGCGAGGAGGGCGTCGGCGAGGAGGGCGCCCTCCAGGTCGGCCCCCTGCAGATCGGCCCCCCGCAGGTCGGCCTCGGAGAGGTCCGCCTCCCGGAGGACGGCCCCCGCCAGAACCGCCCCCCGCAGGTCGGCTCCGGAGAGATCGAGGCCGCTCAGGTCGATGCGGCGCAGGTCCGCCCCCCCCAGGCGGAGCGGCTCCCCCTTCCGGGCCGCCTCGGCGGCCAACCTCTCCACTTGTTCGCGGGACAGAGGCATCGTGGGGATCATCTTCGGAAAGGAGTGAAAGTTGCAACCGAGCCCGCCCCGGTTTGACACCCCCCCGGGGCGGACCTACAAAGCCCCAGACGACTTGCCCCGGGGCGGCTCTGCCTCCGGGGCGGGCGCTTCCCCGGGAGATCCTCATGGACGTGACGAGAGCGGGCGTCGTGGGCCTGGGGACGATGGGCTCGAACATCGCCATCGTGTGCGCGCGGGCGGGCGTGGAGACGGTCGCCTTGGAGGCGAGCGAAGCCGCCCTCGAGGCCGGCATGAGGCGCGTCCGCGAGTTCCTCGACGCGGGCGTGGCGAAGGTAAAAACCTCCCCCGCCGACCGCGAGGCGACCCTCGGGCGCATCCGGGGAGCGGCCTCCCTCTCCGCCCTCTCGGGCTGCGGCCTCGTCATCGAGGCCATCGCAGAGGATCTGGCGCAGAAGAACGCCCTCTTCCACAGGCTGGGCGGCATCCTGGGGGAGGAGGCCATCCTCGCCAGCAACACGAGCACCCTCTCCATCGCCAGCATGGGCGCCGCCTCCGGCCGCCCCGACCGCACCATCGGAACCCACTTCTGCCTCCCCGCCGCCCTGAACCGGCTGGTCGAGGTGGCCCCCGGCCCCCTCACGAGCGAGGAGACCGCGGCGAGCGTCACGGCCTTCCTGGAGAGGGTGGGGCAGACCCCCGTCCGGGTGAAGGACCGGCCGGGCTTCATCCTGAACTACCTCCTCGTCGCCTTCCAGAACGACTGCATCCGCCTCGTCGAGTCGGGCTACACCACCCCGGCGGAGCTGGACGCCGCAATTCAGCTCGGCCTCGGCTACAAGATGGGCCCGATGCGCCTCCTCGACGTCGAGGGCCTGGACATCCACCGCACCGTCTCCCTCTCGATGTACGAGCAGCTCAAGGACCCGCGCTACCTGCCCCCGCCCCTGGTGGACCGCATGATCGACTCCGGGCGCTTGGGGGCGAAGGCGGGCCGGGGCTTCTACGCCTACAAGAAGGCGGGCCTCTTCGGGGTGGCCGAGCCCGAGGCCGGCCCGGGAGAGGCGGGCGATCCCTCCGCCGGCCGGGCCCTGGCCGACGGGATCCGCAAGGTGGGCGTGGTCGGGGTGGGCGCCATGGGGAGCGGCATCGCCCAGGTGTGCGCGGCGGCCGGGCTCGAGGTCGCCGCCGTGGAGCTCAGCCCCGAGGCCCTGGAGGCCGGGCTCGCCCGCGTCCACCGCAACCTCGACGGGGCGGTCAAGCGGGGCAAGATGGACGAGGCCGCGAAGGAGGCGGCCCTGCGGCGCATCCAGGGGGCGACCGAGCTCTCCGCCCTCGCCGACTGCGACCTCATCATCGAGGTCGTGGTCGAGGATCTCGCCGTCAAGCTCGACCTCTTCCAGAAGCTGGGCCGGGTGGCCAGGGAGGGGGCCATCATCGCCTCGAACACCTCCTGCCTCTCCGTCACCGCCATGGCGGCCCGGGCCCGGCGGCCCGAGCGCGCCCTGGGGCTCCACTTCTTCAACCCCCCCTACGCGATGCGCCTGGTCGAGGTGATCTCGGCGGTCCAGACCGCCCCCGAGATCGCCCAGTTCGGCCAGGCCTTCTGCCGGCGCATCGGGAAGACCCCCATCCCGGTCAAGGACCGGCCCGGCTTCTTGGTGAACCGCCTGCTCGTCCCCTTCCTGAACCAGGCCGCCCAGGCCTACGACGAGGGCCTCGCCCCCCGCGAGGCGCTGGACAAGGCCGTCCACCTCGGGCTCGGCCACCCGATGGGGCCCTTGACCCTCCTCGACCTCGTGGGGATCGACGTGCACACCCACGTGGCCGACGCCATGGCGGCCGAGCTCGGCGAGGCCCGCTTCATGGCGCCCCCCCTCCTCCGGCGGATGACCTCGGCCGGCTGGCTGGGGCGGAAGACGGGGAGGGGGTTTTATGAGTACGGGGGGAGGTAGGGGGAAACGAAAAACGGGCAGGGACAAGAACCGATATAACGGCTCTCGTCAGCGGGCGGCTCTTGCGCGCCAGTAACCCGGCCGGCGCCTGTGGTGGGCAATGGCGAGGATGCAAATCGTTTCCGGCGCCGCCGCATA
>CAYMWZ010000034.1:0-16206 GCA_964394385.1 uncultured Nitrospinaceae bacterium
TCCCCCTCGGAGAGGGTGCATTGTTCGGTCACGCCGTGCACGCAGACCGCGAGAGGCTCGGAGAGCGCCGCCGCGGTGAAGCCCACGTTGTCGGGAAGCTTATGAATCGAGGCGGCCCGGGTGACGACGTAGTCCGTGAAGGCGCCGTGGCTCACCACCCCGGCGATCTCGCGCCGGTCGCAGCGGTTGTAGGCGCCGCTCTCGCAGTGCGGGCAGGTGCCGCAGGTGCTCTTGGTGGGCTCGGCCGTCACCCGCTCGCCGGGCGCGATTCCCTCGACGCCCTCCCCCACCTCCGCCACCACCCCCGTGAACTCGTGCCCCAGGGCCAGGGGGGGGACGTAGTAGAAAAACTCGCCGGAGGCGATGTGCACGTCGGTGCCGCAGATCCCCGCGCGGACGACGCGGACCTTCACCTGACCCGGCCCGGCGCGGGGCTCCTCGATGTCGAGGATGGCCATGTTCCCGGGGCCTTTGGCCGTCTTCACGAGGGCTTTCATCCCGCGCGTCTCAGAAGGGCACCCCCGCGCCGCTCAGGCGTTCAGGACCGCCACGGCCCGGATGGGAGAGCCCGACCCGTCCCGGATCTTGAGCGGCAGGCCGATGTAGAGAAACTCCTTCCCGACCACTTCCTCGATGTTGCACAGGTTTTCGGTGTTCGTGCGGCCCAGCTCCCGGCAGACGAGGTGGCACGGATACTCCGGGCTGTGGGCCATGTCCATGCTCGGCGCGTCGGTCCCGACGTTCAAGACGCCGCACTCCCGATAGACGTACTCGGCGGCCTCCCGCGTCCATCCCGCGTAGTGGGTGGTGTAGGAGGGCTTGGGGTAGTGCCGCTTGTAGTGCCCGTAGGTGTAGAGGAGGGTGTCGCCCGGCCGGATCTCGAGCTTGTACTTGGCGAGCCTGCGCTTGATGTCGTCGGCGCTGATGTAGGCGTTGTCCTTCACGTTCTCAAAGTCGATGGCGATCCCGCGGCTGTAGAAGAAGTCGAAGCCCATCTGGTCGATGTGGGGCGCCTTCGGGGAAGGATCCAGGTGGCTGATGGAGTCCACGTGGGTCGGGCCGTGCTCGCACACCTGGAGGATCCCCGAGTAGTAGCTCATCTCGCTCTTGAAGCGGCCGCTCGCAGCGCTCAGCGCGTGGGTCATGTGCACCCAGCGCCAGGTGTCCGGGTGGCCGATGAAGACGGGTTGAGCGGGGTAGATCGGCTGCGTCAGGTCCACGATCTGATGGTTCTTGTAGGCCATAACGTTCTCTCCGATTCAGTCCATCCACATGCCGCCGTTGACGTTCAGAACCGACCCGTTCACATAGGCGGCCCTGTCGCTCGCCAGAAAGCATATCGCCTCGGCCACCTCCTCGGCCCTGCCGAAGCGGCCCAGCGGGATCTGGCGCCTCCACTCCTCCCCGCGGAGGGCGATCATCTCCCTGGACATCTTGGTCTCGATGATGCCCGGCGCCACCGCGTTGACCCGCACCTTGGGGGCGAGCTCCAGGGCGAGGGCGCGGCCGAAGCCGATGAGCCCCGCCTTGGAGGCGCAATAGTGGGCGTGGAGGGGGCTCCCCCGCTGGGCGGAGACCGAGGCCAGGTTCACGATGGCGCCGCCGCGCTCCTGCGACGCCATGACCCGTCCCGCCGCCCGGCAGGCGGCGAAGACGCCCTTCAGGTTCACCGCCAGGGTTTGGTCCCACTCCTCCTCGGACATCTCCACCACCAGGCGGTGGCGGTAGATGCCGGCGCAGTTGACCAGAACGTCGAGCCGCCCGGCCGCGGAGCGGACCGCCTCGACCGCGGCCCCCACCGCCCCGACGTCCGAGACGTCGAGGAGGCGCCCCTCCGCCCGGCCGCCGCCGGCGCGCACCTCGGCCCGCGCCCCTTCGAGACCCTCGGCGTCGGTGTCCGCGAGGAAGAGCCGCGCTCCTCCCGCGGCGAAGAGGCGGGCCGCCGCCCGCGCGATATCCCCCGCCCCGCCGGTGATCAGGACAAGCCTGCCCTCGAATTCCTTCGCCATGGCTCGCCCTTGTGGCCAGCCCGCCGGCCTGGCGCGCGGAGAATGGGGGGGCATCGCGCTGACGCGGCGCATCTTAGGTGCCACCCGGTGGGATGTCAACGGAAAGGCCGCTTCCGCGGAAAGAAACAGGCGACTTCAAATTGACCTCCTCCGCCCCTTTCCCTAGGATGAAGCGTTCGCCTCTGCCCTCGCCGGCCCGCGGCAAGCGGCTTGTCTCCCTTCCTCCCCGGACGGAACGACGATGAGCGGGAACCTCAGGGTCTCGGCCGTGCTGCTGGCCGCCGGCCTCTCCCGGCGCCTGGGGCGCAACAAGCTGCTCCTTCCGGCCGGGGGGATGGCCGTGGTGCGGAGGGCGGCGCTCGCCCTCCTGGGATCGAAGGCGGCCGAGGTGATCGCGGTGACGGGACACGAGGCCGGCGAGGTGCGGGCCGCCCTGGAGGGCCTGGACCTGCGCTTCGTCCACAACCCCCGCTACGCCGAGGGCCAGAGCACGAGCGTGCGGGCGGGCCTCGCCCGCGCCGCGCCGGACGCCGGGGGGATCCTCTTCGCCCTGGGCGACCAGCCCCTCGTCACGGCCGCCCTGGTCAACCGCCTCATCGAGGCCTTCGCGGCGGCCCGGCCCGGCGCCCTCGCCGCGGCGCTCTACTCCGGGGACCGCCGGGGGACGCCCACCCTCTTCTCGGCCGAGCTGCGCGGCGAGATCGCGCGGGTCGAGGGGGATGAGGGAGGGCGCGGGATCCTCGAGCGCCTCGAAGCCGAGGCGCCGGGGCGCCTCCTGGCCGTTCCCGCCGGGAGGGAGGAGGTCTTCCTCGATCTCGACACCGAGACGGACTACGCGAAGCTGCTCGATCGATTCGGCGAGAGAGGCTGAGCGGCCGGTTGGGAGATTTCCTTCTCCCTGCGATAATGTCGCCATCCCACAGGCGAGGAGAGCGCTCATGATCCAGCCCTTTCAGATAGCGCGGGGCCCGCGCGTCCGCTTCGGCCGGGGAGAGGCCGCCTCCGTCGCGGAAGAAGCCCGGGCGCTCGGGATGAAGCGCCCCATGCTGCTCACGGACCCCGGCCTGGCCTCGGCGGGGGTCCTCGAACCCGTCACGGAGAGCCTGAGGAAGGCGGGGGCGGACTTCCGCCTCTACGAGAAGGCCGAGCCCAACCCCACGGACGAGAGCATCCTGCGCGCCAAGGCCTTCTACGAGGGGCACGGCTGCCTGGGCACGATCGCCCTCGGGGGCGGCAGCGCCATCGACACGGCCAAGGCCATGAACATGCTCCTGGCGAACGGAGGGAGGCCCAGCGACTACTACGGCGTCGACAAGCCGGCCAAGCGCGGCCCCGCCTTCATCGCCGTGCCCACCACGGCGGGCACCGGGAGCGAGGTGACGCGCGCCTCCATCATCACGGACGTCGAGCGGCAGACCAAGTCCAGCATCCACAGCGACACCCTGTACGCCGACGTGGCCGTCGTGGATTCCGCCCTCCTCGCCAAGCTGCCGCGCTACTTCGCGGCGGGCGCCCTGATGGACGCCCTGACCCACGCCATCGAATCCGCCGGCTCGCCCAAGGCAAGCCCCTGGACCGAGGCCCTGTGCATGCAGGCCATTGCCTCCATCGGCCGCCACGCCCGGCGGTTCGTGGGCGACCCGGCCGACCCCGAGGCCGCCGACCCGCTCGCCCTGGCGGCGACGCTCGCGGGCGCCTCCTTCACCAACACGGGGCTGGGGATCGTCCACGCCTTGACCCACCCCGTCTACAGCTTCTTCGGCGGCCACCACGGCACCACGAACGGCGTCCTCCTCGCGACCGTCATGCGGTTCAACCTCCCCGCGATGCGGGAGAAGTACGCGAGGATGGCGCCGCTCCTCGCCGATCCCCCCGAGGCGGGCGCCCTTGACCCGCGCGACCCTGGCGCCGCCGAGGCCGCCATCGAGGGCGTCCGCGCCCTCGCCCGCGACATCGGCATCCCCCCCGACCTGCGGGCGCTCGGCGCGAAGGCGGAGTACCTGGACCGCATGGCCCAGGAGGCCGCCAAGAGCCCGACGGTCCGGACCAACCCGGTGCACGCCACGGCGGAAGACATGAAACGGCTCTACCTCGAGCTCATGGGATGAGCCGGAGCGGGAGGAGCGCGCCCGTCGCCATGCCCGCGGGGGAGATCCTGATCCCGGCGGAGCGGATCCGCCGACGCGTCGCGGAGCTCGCCCGCGAGATCGACGCCGCATTTCCGGCGGGCCCCCTCCACTGCGTCATCCTCCTCAAGAGCGCCCTCTTCTTCGGGGTGGACCTCATCCGGGCGCTCGGCCGGGAGGCCTCCCTGGGCCTCATCCGGGCCTCGAGCTACGGCGGGGGCACCGAGAGCGCCGGCGAGGTGCGCCTGGGGTTCGAGGACGTGGGGGAGCCCTCGGGCCGGAACGTCCTCCTCATCGACGACATCCTGGACACGGGCTACACCCTCCGCGCGGCGGTCGAGGCCCTGCGCGCGCGCCGCCCGGCCGCCCTCCGCACCTGCGTCCTCCTCGACAAGCCGGCCCGCCGCAAGATAAAGATCGAGGCCGACCACGTGGGCTTCCCGGTGGAGGATGTCTTCGTGGTGGGGTACGGGCTCGACTGCGGCGAGGCGCACCGCACCCTGCCGGACATCCGCGCCTACCGCCCGGCCGGCCCGGAGGAACCCCAATGACGGAGCGGCTCCGGCGGTTCTTCGACCTGGACGCCCAAGGGAGCACGGTGAGGGCCGAGCTCCTGGGCGGGGCCACCACCTTCCTGACCCTCTCCTACATCATCTTCGTCCAGCCCGTCGTGCTCTCGGCCGCCGGGATGGACCGCGGCGCCGTCCTCGTCGCCACCTGCCTCGGCGGGGCGATCTTCACCGCCCTGATGGGCCTCATGACCAACTACCCCATCGCCATGGCCCCCGCCATGGGCCACAACTTCTTCTTCGCCTTCACGGTGTGCGGCGCCGCGGCGGCCGGCGGGATGGGCTACTCCTGGCAGGTGGCCCTGGGCGCCACGGCCATCGCGGGCGCGGTCTTCGTCGTCCTCAGCCTGGTCGGGGTCCGCGAGAAAATCCTCCACTGCGTCCCCCCCTCCCTGCGCCACGCCATCGCGGTGGGGATCGGCCTCCTCATCACCCTGGTGGGGATGGAGTACGGGGGCATCGTCATCGACCGCCCCGGCACCTTCATCGGCCTGGGCTCCCTCACGGCCGTCCCCGTCCTCCTCACCCTCTTCGGCCTCGTCCTCACGGGGGCCCTCATCGCGATGCGGATCCAGGGGGCCATCCTCCTCGGGATACTCGCCTCATCCGTCATCGGCATGGCGGGCGGCCTCATCGGCTTCAGGGGGGTGATGAGCCTTCCCCCCTCCATCGCCCCCACCCTGCTCCAGCTCGACCTCACGAAGCACATCATGGAGTCCTCCTTCTGGACCGCCGTCTTCATCTTCCTCTTCCTGGACATGTTCGACTCCGTGGGGACCCTCGTCGGCGTGGGGGAGCGGGCGGGGCTCATGCGGGAGGGCACCCTCCCCAAGGCCAGGGAGGCCCTGACCGCCGACGCGCTCGCCACCGTGGGCGGGGCGGCGCTCGGCACCTCGACCATCACGAGCTACATCGAGAGCGCGGCCGGCGTCTCCGCCGGGGCGCGCACGGGGCTCGCCAACATGGTCACGGCGGCGCTCTTCCTCCTGGCGCTCTTCTTCACCCCCCTCATCCACGCCGTGGGCGGGGGGGTCGGGATCGGCGAGAAGAAGGTCCTCTACCCCGTCATCGCCCCCGCCCTCATCGTGGTGGGGGCCTTCATGATCCCGGGCTTGAGGCAAATCGACTGGGAGGACCCCACCGAGTACCTCCCCGCCTTCCTCTGCGCCGTCATCATGCCCTTCACCTTCTCGATCACCGAGGGGATCGCCTTCGGCTTCATCCTCTACTCGGTCCTCAAGCTCGCAACCGGACGGGGGGCCGAGGCCCACCCCCTGGTGCACGCCCTCTCGGTCCTCTTCCTCCTGCGCTACGCCTTCCTGGCGGCTTGAGCTGGCCCGAACCCCGCGATTCTTCGGTAATCGCCGGACGCCCTCTCGGCCCGGCCACACTTCTTCGCCCTGGTGCGCGCGCCCTTGGCCCTCCCCGGATCGGGGCGTATGATGCGGGAGGCGGAAACTCCAAAGGAAGCCAGGAGGCTCCCATGCCCCTTCCCCAGCGCGTCGCCATCACCGAGGTCGGGCCCCGGGACGGCCTCCAGATCGAAAAAGCCTTCGTCCCCGCCGAGCAGAAGGTGCGCCTGATCGACATGCTCTCGGAGGCCGGGATTGAGCGGGTCGAGGCCGCGAGCTTCGTCCACCCCAAGCACGTCCCCCAGATGGCCGACGCGGAGGAGGTACTCGCCCGGATCCGCCGCCGCCCCGGGGCGGAGTACGAGGCCCTCGTCCCCAACGTGCGGGGGATGGAGCGGGCCCTCAGGTGCCGGGTGGACCGCGTCGTCCTCTTCGTCGCGGCGAGCGAGTCCTTCAACCAGAGGAACCTCAGGGCGAGCCGCGAGGCCATGCTCGCCGCCGCGCGCGAGGCGGCCCGCATGGCCCGGGGGGCCAAGCTCAAGATGCGCGGCGCGGTGGTCACCGCCTTCGGCTGCCCCTACGAGGGGCGGGTGCCCCCGGAGGCCGTGGAGTGGCTGGCGGGGGAGTACCTCGAGATGGGCTGCGAGGAGATCGCCCTCTCGGACACGGTGGGAGTGGCCAACCCGGTGGCGGTGCGCCGGCTGGCGGAGCACATGAAACGGAAGTTCCCCTCCCCGCGCTACACCCTCCACTTCCACAACACGCGGGGGGCGGGCCTCGCCAACGTGCTCGCGGGCCTGGAGGCTGGGGTGGACGCCTTCGACGCATCGGTGGGGGGCCTGGGGGGGTGCCCCTTCGCCCCCAGGGCCACGGGGAACATCGCCACCGAGGACACGGTGAACATGCTCCACGAGATGGGGGTCGAGACGGGAGTTGACCTCCCGAAGCTCCTGGCGGCGGTCGCCTACGCCGAGGAGATCCTCGGCCGCCAGCTCCCCGGCCAGCTCCTCCACGCGGGGATCATGAACTGGGACGCCCCCGCGGCCTGAAAAATCCCGCCCATCCGCCCGCGCCCCTCCCCCCCCGAGCCCCTTGACGGGAGAGGGTCCGGGTGATTGTATACAAAGATCAATGTGGCGGATTTCTCGACAAAATCCCCAGGGGGACGCATGCAGGGCCCGGTAGAGGAGTTGCGCCGACGCGCCGCCGAGGCTGAGGCCCAGGCCGGCAAGGCGGCCGAGGAGCGGCAGCGCAAGCAGGGCAAGCTCACCGCCCGGGAGCGGCTGGACCTGCTCCTCGACCCGGGCACTTTCTCCGAGATCGGGCTCTTCGTCCAGACCCGCGCCACCGACTTCGGGATGGCCGAGCGGAGGACGCCCGGGGACGGGGTGGTGACGGGCAGCGGGCGCGTGGGGGGCCAGATCGTCTTCTTCGCCTCCCAGGACTTCGGCACCCTGGGGGGCTCCCTCGGGGAGATGCACGCCGAGAAGATCGTCCGGGTGCAGGAGCTCGCCATGAAGGCGGGCTGTCCCTTCGTCCAGATCCTGGACTCGGGCGGGGCCCGGATCCAGGAGGGCGTCCTCGCGCTCCACGGCTACGCCCGCATCTTCGAGCGCAACACCCACGCCTCTGGGGTCATCCCCCAGATCTCGGCCATCCTGGGCCCCTGCGCCGGGGGGGCGGTCTACTCGCCCGCCATCACGGACTTCGTCTTCATGGTCGAGGGCCTGAGCAAGATGTTCATCACCGGGCCCGACGTCATCAAGGCCGTCACCGGGGAGGAGGTCTCCTTCGATGAGCTGGGGGGCGCCCGCGTGCACAGCCAGATGAGCGGCAACGCCCACTTCGTCGCCCAGGACGAGCGGGAGTGCTTCGCCCTCATCCGGAAGCTCATCTCCTTCCTCCCGGCCAACAACCTGGACGACCCTCCCCTGGCACCGCCCGCGGAGTGGCCCCCGGAGGAGAACCCCGCCCTCGAGGCGATCGTCCCGGCCGAGGAGAAGCGGGCCTACGACGTGCGCGAGGTGATCGGGGGCGTCTTCGACAACGGGGACTTCATGGAGGTCCACGCCGGCTTCGCCAAGAACATCGTGGTCGGCTTCGCCCGCCTCGCGGGCCGGCCGGTGGGGGTGGTCGGGAACCAGCCCAGCCACCTGGCGGGGGTCCTCGACATCGACAGCTCGGACAAGCTGGCGCGCTTCGTGCGCTTCTGCGACGCCTACAACCTGCCCCTCCTTAATTTCGTGGACGTTCCGGGGTATCTCCCGGGGACCCAGCAGGAGTACGGCGGCGTCATCCGCCACGGGGCGAAGGTGCTCTACGCCTACAGCGAGGCGACGGTGCCCAAGATCGCCCTCATCCTCCGGAAGAGCTACGGCGGCGCCTACATCGCCATGAGCGGCTTCGGCATCGGCTACGACCGCGTGCTGGCCTACCCCACCGCCGAGATCGCCGTCATGGGCCCCGACGGGGCGGCGAACATCATCTTCCGCCGCGAGATCGGCGAGGCCGCCGACCCCGAGGCGATGCGCCAGCAGAAGATCGCCGAGTACCGCGAGCTCTTCGCCAAGCCCTACACCGCGGCGAGCCAGGGCCTCGTGGACGCGATCATCGAGCCCCGCTTCACCCGGCGGGAGCTCCTCCGGGCGCTCGAGATGACGGCGCACAAGCGCGAAAACCGCCCCGCGAAGAAGCACGGAAACATCCCCCTCTAGCCCCGCGCGGAAAGGAGACGGCTTGCCGCTGCTCGGAGAGGCCATCGTCTTGACCCTGATCGGGATGGGGGTGGTTTACGCCTCCCTCGCCCTCCTGATGGTCCTCATCCAGCTCCTGAACCGGGCGTTCGGGGCGCGGAAGGAGGCCCCGCCCGAAGAGGAGCGGGCGGACATCGCCCCCCTCCTCGCGGCGGCGGCGGCCTGCTACCTCGAGGCCGAGGGCCCCGAGGTCTTCGTTCCGGCCGTCACGCGCGGCGGCTCCGAGTGGGCCCGCCGGGCCCGCGCAGCGGCAGGGGCGCACGGACGGGCTCCCCTGCCACCCCGGAGGCCGGGTTGAGGAAATTTCGCCTGACCATCGGGGGCAAGCGCTACGCCGTCAGCGCCGAGCGGGAGGCCGGGACGGGCCGCCTGAAGATCACGCTCGACGGCCGGGTCCATCTCGTGGAGGTGGAGGAGGAGAACCCCTCCCGGCTCCCCTCGGCGGCCCCGCCGCCCCGGCCCGCGGTCGCGCCTGCGCCCCGCCCGGCGGGGGGGGCGGGGGGCCAAGTGATCGCCCCCCTGCCGGGGCTGATCCTTTCGGTTGAGGTCGAGGAGGGCCAAACCGTGGAAGCGGGAGAGAAGCTCCTGGTCCTCGAGGCCATGAAGATGGAGAACATCATCGCCGCCGAGGCGGGAGGCACCGTTCGCTCCCTCCAGGTCCGGAAGGGGGACAAGGTGGAGGCGGGCCAGGTGCTCATGGAGATCGCATGACGATCCTCGGCGGCGCGGCCGCCCAGTTTTTCCAGGTGACGGGCTTCGCCTCCCTCAAGGGGGGTGACCTCCTCATGCTCGCGATCGCCTGCCTCTTGATCTACCTCTCCATCCGCAAGGGGTTCGAGCCTCTTCTCCTCCTCCCGATCGGCTTCGGGATGCTCCTCTCGAACCTCCCCGCGACGGGAATCTTCGAAGCGGGCGGCCTCATCCACTTCTTCTACTTCGGCGTCAAGGAGGGAATCTTCCCGCCCCTCATCTTCTTGGGAATCGGCGCCCTGACGGACTTCGGCCCCCTGCTGGCCAACCCCAAGACCATCCTCCTGGGGGCGGCGGCCCAGTTCGGCATCTTCGGCACCCTGATCGGGAGCGTGCTGCTGGGCTTCAACCTCCCCCAGGCGGGGGCCATCGGGATCATCGGGGGGGCGGACGGCCCCACCGCCATCTACACGGCCTCGAAGCTCGCGCCCGAGCTCCTGGGCCCCATCGCGGTCGCCGCCTACAGCTACATGGCCCTCGTCCCGATGATCCAGCCCCCCATCATGCGGGCCCTCACCACAGCCGAGGAGCGGAGGCGGGCCATGGTCCAGCTCCGTCCCATCGAAAAACCCGTGCGCATCCTCTTTCCCATCATCACCACGCTCCTCACCGGCCTGCTCCTTCCCTCGGCCGTCCCCCTCATCGGGATGCTCATGCTCGGCAACCTCTTCCGGGAGTGCGGGGTGGTGGACCGGCTGCTCCGCACCACGGAGGACGCCCTGCTCAACATCGTGACCATCTTCCTCGGCGTCGCGGTCGGCGCCTCGATGACGGCGGAGACGTTCCTCAAGATCGACACCATCGGGATCCTCGTCCTCGGCTTCATCGCCTTCAGCATGGGGACCGCCGCGGGGGTGCTGTTCGGAAAGACGATGGCGGCCTTCAGCCGGACCCCGCTCAATCCCCTCATCGGCGCCGCCGGCGTCAGCGCGGTGCCCATGGCGGCGCGCGTGGTGCAGCGGGTGGGGGCCGAGGCGAACCCCAAAAACTACCTCCTCATGCACGCGATGGGGCCCAACGTGGCGGGCGTCATCGGCTCGGCCATCGCGGCGGGCGTGCTGATCTCGCTCATCCGGCCCTGAGGGAGGCAAGCGCCATGCCCGCGCCGCTCGAAGGCATCCGGGTGCTCGACCTCACCCGCATTCTCGCCGGGCCCTACTGCACCATGCTGCTTGGGGACATGGGAGCCGAGGTGATCAAGGTCGAGAACCCCGACGGGGGGGACGACACCCGGGCCTGGGGCCCCCCCTTCCTGAACGGGGTGGCCACCTACTTCCTCTCGATCAACCGCAACAAGAAGAGCCTGACCCTGAACCTCAAGCACCCCCGGGGAAAGACCCTCCTGGCGGACCTCATCCGCGCGTGCGACATCGTGGCCGAGAACTTCCGGCCCGGCACCTTGGAGAAGCTCGGCTTCCCCTGGGAGGAGATCCACCGGCTCAACCCAAGGGCCGTCTTCTGCTCGGTCTCGGGCTTCGGCCAGACGGGCCCCCGCCGGGGGGAGCCCGGCTTCGACGTGGTCATCCAGGGCGAGGGCGGGCTGATGAGCCTGACCGGGGAGCCCGGCGGCCCCCCCACCAAGGTGGGCGCCTCGGTCGCGGACATCACGGCCGGCATGCTCGCCGCCTACGGCATCCTCCTCGCCCTCCTCCACCGGGAGCGGACGGGGGAGGGCCAGATGGTGGACATCGGCATGCTGGACGGCCAGGTGGCCGTCCTCACCTACCACGCGAGCGCCTACTTCGCGACCGGGAAGGTCCCCACGCGCCGGGGGAACAAGCACCCCTCCATCACCCCCTACGAGACCTACCGCTGCCGGGACGGCTACTTCACCCTGGGCGTGGGCAACGACAGCCTGTGGCGGAGGTTCTGCGACGCGATGGGGCTCGGGAACCTCCGGGACGACCCCCGCTTCGCCATGAACGCCGACCGCGTGCACCACCGCGAGGCCCTCCAGAGGAGGCTGGATGCCCTCTTCGCCGGGCGCGACCTCGCGTCCACTCTCGAGGCCTTGCGCCGGGCGGGGGTTCCCTGCGGGCCCATCAACGATCTCGCCCAGGTGTTCGCCGACCCGCAGGTCTTGGCGCGCGAGATGGTGGTGGAGGTGGACGCCCCCGGGGCCGGGCCCACGAAGGTGACCGGGGTCCCGATCAAGCTCTCCGCCACGCCGGGGTCGGTGCGCACCCCGCCCCCCGCCCTGGGCCAGCACACCGACGAAGTCTTAAAAACCCTCCTGGGGCTGGACGCCGCGGCGCGGCGCGCCCTCCGGGAGGAGGGCGTGATCTGAGGGGCCGAGAATGCGCTACCTGGGAGTGCACATCGAGAAGCCCAAGTCCTTGAGCCGGATGGTGGCCGAGGAGATCAAGGAGGCCATCCTGCGGGGGGTGTTCCAGCCGGGCGACAAGCTGGTCGAGACGGCCTTGACCGAGTCCCTGGGCGTGAGCCGCACCCCGCTCAGGGAGGCCTTCCGCGAGCTGGCCGCCGAGGGCTACATCACCGTGGTCCCGCGCAAGGGCGCCTACGTGAGCCAGGTGGGCGAGGGGGAGGTGCTGGACATCTACGCCATCACAAGCGTCCTCGAGGGGCTGGCCACCCGCCTGGCCACCCCCCGCCTTAGGAGCGGGCCCGAGCGCGAGAGACTCCTCGGCCTCTTCGAGGCGCTCAAGCGCCACCGCGAGCGGGGAGACGTGGACGCCTACTGGGCCGCCAACCGCGACTTCCACCAGCTCATCGCCGGCTGCTGCGGCAACGAGCGGCTCAGGAACCTGATCGAAACCCTCCGCCGCCAGATCCTGAAGACGCGGGTCGTCACCCTCCGGGCCCCCGGGCGCCTCGAGGCCTCGATGGCCGAGCACGAGGAGATCCTGAAGGCCATCCTCGCTGGGGATGCGCGGCGGGCCGAGCGGCTCATCATCGAGCACCTGGAGATCCAGGGGCGCTTCATCCTCGGCCTCATCCGGCCCCGGGCGGAGCAAATGGCCTCATCCCCTTCCCCGGGAGAGCCCGCATGAACGAGCGGATCGCCTACCTGCATGGAGAGTTCCTCCCCGAGAGCCGGGCCCGGGTCTCGATCCTGGACCGGGGGTTCCTCTACGGGGATTCCGTCTACGACTCCGCCCGCACCTTCGGCGGCGCGCCCTGGCGCCTGAGGGACCACATCCGCCGGCTCTACCTCTCCTGCCGCTACGCCCGCCTGGACCCGGGGATGACCGCGGAGGAGATGGAGCGCCTGACGCTGGAGCTCGTGGAGCGCAACCGGGCGGCCTACGGGCCGGGCGAGGAGATGCGCATCAACCACTGGGTGACGCGGGGGAGCGCCCTCTCCTTGTCCCCCGCCTTCGCCCGGGGAGACCACACCCTCGCCATCTTCACCCTCCCGATGGACTACGAGCGCTTCGCGAGGGGCTACGTCGGGGGGGTGCCCTCGGTCGTGGTCGGAGTGCGCCGGACGCCCCCCGAGTGCGTCGAGCCCCGGGCCAAGGTGGGGAACAAGATGAACCACGTCCAGGCCGAGCTTCAGGCGCGCGAGGCGGGGGCCTGGGCCATCATGCTGGACACGCGGGGTTTCGTGGCCGAGGGCCCGAGCTACAACTGCTTCTTCGTCCGGGAGGGAAGGCTCCTCACCCCCACCGACCGCAACTGCCTCGTGGGGGTGACGCGGGCCCACGTCATCGAGATGGCAGAAGAATTGGGCATCCCCGTCGAGGAGGCCGACCTCACCCGCTACGACCTCTTGACGGCCGAGGAGGCCTTCCACACCGCGAACAGCATCTGCATCCTCCCCGTCCGCTCCATCGACGGCGCCCCCATGCCCGGTGGCGCCCCGGGTCCCGTGACGAGGCGCCTGATCGACCTCTGGATCAGGCAGGTCAAGTGCGACTGGGTGCGGAAGGCGCTTGAGGCGGTGGGGGAGAAGATCACGTAAAGAGTAGGGGCGAGGCATGCCTCGCCCCTACGGAATACGCCCTCACCTCGACCCGCACCCTCCCCTCTCCCGGGGAGAGAGAGGGGAAAGATGTCATTCTGAACGGAGCGAAGCGGAGTGAAGAATCTTCGAAGGTGGTGAAACACGAAGACCCTTCGCTTCGCTCAGGGTGACGGCAGAGCGACCCCCCTAAAACACCTCATCCGCCGGGGTGTGCTTGGCCCCCAAGGCCTCGGCCACGGCGGGGTGGGTGATCCTGCCGTCGGCCACGTTGAGTCCCCCGGCCAGCTCGGGGATGGCGCGCACGGCCTCCACGACCCCCAGGTTCGCGAGCTCAAGCGCGTAGGGGAGGATGGCGTTCGAGAGGGCGAAGGTGCTGGTGCGGGGGACGCCGCCCGGCATGTTGGAGACGCCGTAGTGGATGACGCCCTCGACCACGTAGGTGGGCCGGGAGTGGTAGGTCGGGCGGATGGTCTCGACGCACCCCCCCTGGTCCACGGCCACGTCCACGATGACGGCGCCGGGGATCATCCGGCGGACGAGGCTCCGCGGGACGAGCACGGGGGCGCGGGCGCCGGGGATGAGGACGGCCCCGATCACCAGGTCCGCCCCCTGCACCGTCTGGCCGATGGAGAAGCGGGTCGAGGCCAGGGTCTTGACCCGGCCGCCGAAGACGTCGTCCAGGTACTCCAGGCGCGAGTGGTTGATGTCGAGGACGGTGACGTCGGCGTTCAGCCCCACGGCGATCTTGGCGGCGTTCTTGCCCACCATCCCGCCGCCCAGGATGACCACGTTGCCGCGCGCGACGCCCGGGGCGCCCGAGAGGAGGACGCCCCGGCCTCCCACGCCCTTCTCCAGGAACCTGGCGCCCTCCTGGACCGCCATCCGCCCCGCGATCTCGCTCATGGGCTGGAGGAGGGGGAGCGCCCCGTTCTCCATGCGCACCGTCTCGAAGGCGACCGCCCGCACCCGCCTCCTCGCCAGGGCCCGGGCGAGGGACCTGGCGGCAGCCAAGTGAAGAAAGCAGAAGAGGACCTGCCCCTCGTGCATCCGGGCGTACTCGGCTCGGAGCGGCTCCTTGACCTTGACGATCATCTGGGATCTCCGCCAGACCTCGGCCGCCGTCCGCACGATCCGGCCGCCCACCCGGACGTACTCCTTGTCCCCGATGCCGGCCCCGAGCCCCGCCCCCCGCTCGATCAAGACCGCGTGGCCGGCCGAGGCCAGGGCCTCCACGGCGCCCAGGGCGAGCGCCACCCGGTGCTCGTCCCTCTTGGTCTCCTTCGGGAGCCCGACGATCATGCCCCGCCTCCCGGACCCGCCTCCACGACGAGGAAGGTGCTCTCGGCCTCGGCCACCGTGGCGCCGTCCACGGCCCTGAGCGCCCGGCCCTCGAGCGTCACGAAGCGGCCCCGCCTGGCCTTGAGGCGCGCCTCGAGCCGGAGCGGGGTGCCCACGGGGACGGGGTCGCGGTAGCGGATCTCGCCCCGCGCGGTGTAGGCCCGCGTCCCCCGGAGGAAGAGCCAGTTCGCCATCACGTCGTCAAGGACGCTGAAGAGGATGCCGCCGTGGGTGACGCCGTCGTAGCCCTGATGGAGGGGCCCGGGGGTGAACTCGGCCCGGCAAACCTCCCCCTCCATGCGGAAGGCGACCTTCAGGCCGATGGGGTTGGCGGGGCCGCAGATGAAGCAGCCGTCGGCGTCGGGGCGCCCCCGGGGAGCCTCCATGAAGTCACCCTCCCAGTGAGCGGGCGGAAAAAAAGGGAGGGCCACCCGGCCGGCCCTCCCCTCTCCTTGGCCCGCTCCAGCCCCTTGCTCAGGCCTCGCCCGCGGCCTCGCGCCGCTTCTGCCGCCTCTCCTGGCGGGCCTGCTCGCGCGAGGTGTCGCGCTCAACAAGCTCGAGGAGAGCCATCGGGGCCGCGTCCCCCGGCCGGGGCGGGAGGCGGAGGATGCGCGTGTAGCCGCCCGGCCGCTCCTTGTAGCGCGGCCCGATGGTCTCCATGAGCTTCTGGACGGCGGCCGGGGTCCTGAGGTAGGCCGCCGCCAGGCGCCTGGCGTGCAGCGTGCCGCGCTTGCCGATGGTGATGACCCGCTCGGCGTGGCGGCGGACCTCCTTCGCCTTCGCCAGGGTGGTGCGGACCCGCTCCTCGTCGATGAGCGAGGTGACGAGGTTGCGCGTCATGGCGTCGCGGTGCTTGGATGTCCGCCCCAGCTTCTTCCCGCTCCAGCGGTGCCGCATCGGCCCTCTCCTAGCCTTCCTCGGGCGCCTTGCCCAGTTCCTGCGGGGTGACCCTCAGCTGGGTCAGATCCATCCCGAGGGAGAGCCCCATGCCGCTCAGGATCTCGCGGATCTCGTTCAGGCTCTTGCGCCCGAAGTTGCGCGTCTTGAGCATCTCGGCCTCCGTCCTCTGGACGAGGTCGCCGATGGTGTGGATGCGGGCGTTCTTGAGGCAGTTGTAGCTGCGGACGGAAAGCTCGAGCTCCTCCACACTCCGCCGCAGGTTCTCGATCAGGCGCTGGCGCCGCTCGTCCACCTCGGGCGGCTTGGGCGGCTCCTCCTCCTCGAAGGTGATGAAGATCTGGAGGTTGTCCTTGAGGATCTTCGCCGCGTGGGCGAGGGCGTCCGCCGGGGCGACCGTTCCGTTCGTCGTCACGTCCAGGATGAGCTTGTCGTAGTCGGTCACGTCCCCCACCCGGGTCTTCTCCACCCGGAAGGCGCAGCG